>CALKCG010000078.1 GCA_938082915.1 uncultured archaeon
AGGTTATTCCTTCGGGTTCAAATCAATGTGGTTTTCATATAAATCCATATGATCCAAGCGATATAGCTAAATTTGTAACAGTGCTATTAGAAGATGAAGATTTGAGGAGGAGATGCGGATTAAATGCTAGGAAGAGAGTACTTGATGAATTTACGTGGAAAAATGTGGCAGAGAATACGGTAAGAGTGTATGAAGAAGCTTTACGGCAATGATTAATTTACGGAGAAATGTAATGGTTTCTTGGTAAAGAAAAATTGTAGAGGAAGAATCTATATATGGGAAAGTTTTAATAATTTTATTAAGTCGGGCTGACGATTCGATGAATATCTGCATAGTAACGTGGGAATATTCACCTAGAATAGTTGGTGGCATTGCTAGACATTGTGAAGGACTTGCGAAGGCACTTGTAAAAATGGGGCATTCCATAGATGTTATCACATTGGATTTTCCAGGAGCTTCTCAATACGAAGAGGTTGAAGGTGTTAAAATTCATCGGACATCTATAGAGCTTGGTCATCCGAGTTTCATTGCTTGGGTGTTCATATTCAATCACTTTATGGAGAAGAAGATCGCGATGTTAAGTAAAGATGTCAAATTTGACGTAATTCATATACACGATTGGCTTGTAGCCTTAGCAGGTATAGCTGCGAAACACTATCTTAAGATACCGCTTGTTTTGACTTTACATAGTACGGAGGTTGGTAGAGCACTCGGTCTTAACAATCCAGACTCCTACCTTATCGATGGAATAGAGTGGTGGGCGACGTATGAGTCTAAAAGAGTGATTGTTACTAGCAACTCCATGAAACGTGAAGTTGAAGAACACTTCCACCTTCCACAGAGTAAGATTGACGTAATTCCAAATGCTATCGACACCTCTAAGTATCATGTTGAAGTCGACCGTGAAGCCGTTAAGAGGCGTTATGGAATAGCTCCTGATAGCAGGATCGTCCTCTTCATTGGAAGATTAGTTCCTCAGAAAGGAGTAGAGTATCTGATTAAAGCTACGCCTAAAATCGTCAGCAATCATCCGAATGCTTATATTGTGATAGTTGGAGATGGTTGGCTGAAGGAACATTTATTGAGCCTCGCGCTTTCAATTAAGCATAAAATATCATTTTTAGGCTTCCTATCGGATTCAGAACTCATTGAACTAATTCTCAGCTCAGATGTTCTCGTAGTTCCATCCATATATGAACCATTTGGTATAGTTGCCCTTGAAGGGATGGCTGCTGGAGTACCAGTTGTGGCTAGCAATGTCGGGGGTTTAGCTGAGATTATTGAACACGATAGAACTGGAGTCTTGGTCTACACTGGAGACGCGAATTCAATAGCATGGGGAGTAAATAGAATTTTATCAGATTCGAATTATGCCCGTTGGCTTGTGGAAAATGCTAAAAGGAAGGTTCAAGAAATATATAGCTGGGATGCGGTTGCAAGTAGAACAGTTGAAGTATACGAAAAATCGTACGGAGAGGTGTAGTTATGCATAGAGGGAGACCGATGCCAATTTCAGATGAAGTATACTTCTTATGTATGCTTCATAATATCGGTATGACAGCTCCTGAGAAATCTCTTACAATCGAAGAAATGTCGCGTTTGACTGCCATAGAACCATCTAAAGTTGAAGAAAACTTAAACAAACTTTTAAAAGCGAAGTACGTAGATGTAAAGACCATTTATGGAACTAAGAAGTACTTCATAACGGTTGATGGAATAAGAAAGGTTTTAAGCATGTATAGTTGAATCGCTTACTCTTCTCGAACATGTTTTTCCTCTAATTTGAAAATCCCTTTCAAACTCTCCGCGGCATCTTCCGGGGGAACGGTGTTTATAAACATCCCAGCGCTTTTCTCCAATCCAGCCCATATGGTTAACCTGGGATAAACCTCTACATGCCAATGGTAATGGTTTTCAAGCAACATGTGAAAACCGAGGTTATACGGTGGATCATTCAACAAACTTTTCAATCCACCCAGACTCACTCTTAAGGTTTCAGCAAGATTTTCAACTTCAATATCAGTCGTCTCTAAAATGGATGATTGATGCCTTTTTGGAAAAATCCAGAACTCAAATGGATTTAATGCGGCCCAAGGTGCGAACACCATAAAGCTTTCATTCTCCCAGATGAAACGTTTACTTTTAGCCTCTTCTTCAATTATACTACAGAAGATGCATTTCCCTTCAGCTTCATGGTAGTTTCTGCTCGCCTTAGCTTCTTCATCAATTATTTTTGGAAGTATTGGCATTGCTACTATCTGAGAATGGGGATGTGAAAGGGATGCGCCAGCGTTTACACCATGATTTCTAAAGACGGATACGTATTTTACATACCCTCTTGATGATAGATAGTGGAATCTATCTTTAATGGCATTGATAACAAGTTTTAGTTGAAATTTCCTAGCCGTACTCGGATGCTCATCGTGAAGTGGCGACTCGATGAGGACCTCGTGGAAACCTAAAGCTTTCATAGACTTCTGGAGATCCGTAGATTTGAATTCCAGCTCAGGTTTCTGATCGTCTGGTGTAGAGAAAGCAGGGTAAAGGTTTGGAATACATCTAATAATCCAATTCTTATGGCGGGATTCACCATCCTCTACGGTTTTTCTGACGTCTTCCCCGTCTCTCAAGTAGACTAGTTTTGCTGGTGGCGTTAACTGTTCATTACCTGAGCAGAAGGGACATACCGTTCTTTCTACCACACTTCCCTTTGCTTCAAGAAAATCTGAAGGTCTCTTCCTCCTTTGAGGAGCTATTACAACCCATCGGTCAAGTATGTAATCTCTTCTCAATTCATTCTGAGATAACACGGCATCACCATCATGGGTAGAATATAATTTTAAAGCGGTAATTTTAAATCTACTACATCCTCATAAACTCTACCATCCACCCAACCTAATAGCTGTTGCAGTGAAATTCTAAATCTTTATAAGAATGGGGGAACCCTAAATGATTGGAGATTTTTGATGCAATTGAGTAAAGAGAAGAAGGATATATTGGAGATGCTGTGGAGGATAGATAAGCCAGTAAACCTGGAAAACATAGTTCGAGAAACCAAATTGAAAACGAGATCGGTCATCATGCATCTTTCAACTCTTAAAAGAATGGGCTATGTATCGACAATAAAGGACGGATTATATGTACTGACGGACCTTGGCAGAGAGGCTTTAGGACTACCGAAGATCGATAGAGATTTAGCTAGAAAGATCTTAAGCAAAGTACCTCAGGAGAAAGCCTTCCACTTTTACATCGAAATAGATAAACCACTGATGGTTTCATCGGACTCTTTAACGGATTTCTGTGAGAAGATCAAGAGTATCTATGTGAAATCGATAGAATTCCACTCTTCGCGTGGAGACTTTGAACTATGGATCCACTTCCTAGGCGATGTAGAGTTAACTAAAAGGTTGAGGGCAATTAGGGACATGAATCTAACCGGTGAAGAACTTAGAAAAGAAATATATGAGACTGTAAAATCCAGATGTGAAGAGCTTCAGGGAATCGCCTCCTCCAATTAAAAGAAACATAAAAAATCTCCCATCTCAGATTGGAGGCAAGTGTAAATTAACCTTACATGTTTTTCGAACACTACTTTATAGGAGAATACGCTTCCAGCAGGTCGCCACTTAATATTGAAGGACATCAGTACCTTTCAATACATTCAATGACCAACTCAGTACTTTTTCTTGATTGGCATAAAGTGATCGTTGGAGATTATAAACCATCTGTCAAGTCTTCGACGAAAACACATCTTCAGCCTCATTTAACCATTTATTTGCCGCATCTCTACTTAAAAGAGTGTGGTTTAGATATAGTTATGCTAGTATTCCATTAGTCTGGGTTGGTAAGATCTTCTCATTTCTATTGGCACTTTCTAATAATCTCCTACGACGGTTTAGATTTAACGGCATCGTATAGAACTAGAGTAGACTACGTAGGTTTTTCAGAGGACGGAGTGAAGTTGTCGACTATGAAAAATACATTGTACATGATTTCATTTAAATGTTTAATCGTAGAGCATTCGATCCCTCAAGAATTGTTAATAGTGGAGAATTAAATTTAACATGGATTGCAAAAAGAGTTCAAGGAGTAATCGTAGCTGAACTTTAGATAATAAAAATAAGAAACATTGATCATATTTTTACTGAAGATATCTACTATTTCTTATCTTATTATACGTCATGAAACATTATCATTCGATCGCAGTATTTCACAGATTATCTCTCTCATTTCTCTAATGTTGAATACTTTCTTCCAATCTGGCTTCAGAATTCTATTACATCCGCATCTTATGGCATTTTCAGCAGCCTTAGAGATTTTATGGGAGGATTCTTCGAATAGAACAGCCAGTAAGATTCTAATGTGCCCGAGTAGAAACGCCCGAGCTGCCCCTTCTGGGACGCCAAGCTTCACAACTTCATTAAACGCTTCTCTCATAAGATAGGATGCTGCTCCTACGACGACTTCTGAAGCTATTGGTTCAAGAATTGCTATTTTATCGGCAGTTAGTCTGTGACAGGTAACGACTGGTGCAAATATCTCTCTACAGATTTTCTCAGCAACTTTAAGGTCTTCCTCCCTTCCATGTAGTAACGCTATTACTATGTCTTGTTTAGCGATTCCCCCAAAGAAATCTCTGTATGCTTCTGCCGACTCCTGCTCTTGGAAAAGCTGTGGATGGCATGGATGCACTATAACGAAGCTGCAGTCATCCCGTAAGTATACATCTCCTATATATGCGGCCGCAGCGTCTAGCAAAATCATTATGGCATTTCTTTTCATCATTGGAACGATTGTTTTAGATAAACCACCTATCTTATCGTCTGGAACAGCCATAATGACGACATCACTTATAGGAATAGCCTCCTCCATTTTAACGGCTTTCAACCCTTTTTTCTGAATCCTGATAAGCCCTTCACCTTTTTCACATAGAAGGATTGCATAATCTCTCTTAAGTAGTCTATCTGTGATATAGCTACCGGCTGTTCCTCCAGCACCTACAATCGTAATTATTAACTTCTCTCTACTTTCACTCGATTCAACTTTCACTCCAACAACCTCCTCTTTAAATACTCAATACTTCTAATAGCCCACTCTTCTTCTTTTAATATAGTCTTTTCTATCGATCCTAAGAATGGTACCCACAACTCTATTATTATATTTGGCGTTCTTCCCTTCCGTTTCAAAACTTTAAAAAGCCAGTCGATATTCAACCTTCCTTCTCCCACTGGACGCCCGATTATTTTAAACCCCATTTTATGTCTTACTCTTACTATGTCAAAATCCTTCAGATGTAAATTTATCGTGAAAGCCGCAAGTCTGTTTACAACTTCTTCCAAACCCTCTAAAGCACCGAATGAATTAACTGTATCTAGACACACTCCAACGTAAGAACTGTTTAGCCTCCTTACTAGGAGAGCCAGTTCTTTCGATTTAAATTGCTCATAGTTTTCTAAAGCTATGTAAACACCTTCCTTTTCAAAAAGAGGAAGAATTGTTTTAATCTGCGCCGTGAGCCTATTTAAACCGGGTTTTTCACCGGGAACTTCAAATACCGTTCGAAGCAATTTCGCATTCAATTTTTTCGCTATCTTTAGATACGTTAGCAAGTTTTCAGGTTCAACTCCACGTGTACCAACTTCAATTGTAATCCCCATATCACGGGCAGTTTTTGAAAGCTCATTTAATGCTCCATCTTCCATCTTATGTAAAGGAAAATTATCACATATTTGAACAACATTAACTCCTAAAGATTCAGCTTTCTCCAATAGCCTTATAGCATTGAGAGGATTTTTGGGCTGAGGGAATCCCTGAATACCGAAAGCCCATGGAAAAGTGTAAGAACTTATACCCAGTTCCATTCATATAGCCTCCACCATATTCTACAATTAAATTTCAACTCTGGTTAAAATTTAATAATTGATCTATGAAAATTTTGGTTTAAAGAAGTGGGATTTTGAACTCTTTAACCATCGGTTATAAAACTTGCCATGAACAGTATCAGCCCGACAGACTTTTGGAACATGCCGTTTTAGCTGAAGAATACGGTTTCGAAACACTCTGGACAAGTGACCACTTTCACCCATGGGCTCATACTGGGGCAGCCGGAGGCTTTGCTTGGACGTGGATGGCGTCAGCCGCTGAGAGAACGAAGAAGATTAAAATTGGGACGGCTGTAACTGCACCTATTCTCAGGTATCATCCGGCAATCGT
>CALKCG010000079.1 GCA_938082915.1 uncultured archaeon
TCTTAGGTTCAACTGCAAAGTAGACTCTTTCTCCAGCCTTCAGATCCTCCACATACTGGAGTTCGCCCATTATTCTGCAACCATTTTCCAAGTGTATTCTTTTTCCATAAACATTTCTTGCCCTAGACTTCTCCTCCATAAATACTACGCCCGCGTAAATATCCTCAGCTTCCGCCCCCTCTTCAAGCCCCACCTCCTCGGCTACGACTACGCCGCGTATCCTCCCCCTTCTGCCTATTTTAACTCTACCGGCCCTCAGCCCCTCAACTGTGATTATTTCGCCGCCTACATCAACAAATGCTATTGCCTCTATGCGGCGCGCTCTTAGTGCACCGCCGACCTCTATAGATTTGGCATTCAGCCTCTCACCCACTTCAGCAAGCCCACCCACATCTAATTTGCCAGTCAACATTAGATTTCCGCTAACTGTTAATTTGCCGCCTACGTCTATATCGGCGCCATCGGCGTTGCCCATTATCTTAACTGTTCCACCTACATCTATCTCGCTGAAGGTTATGTCACCATCAACTTTAAGCGTGCCCCCAACGTCGATCCTTCCGCCCTTAGATGGCCCGATTAATCTTACGCTTCCGCCTACGTTGATTAAATTAAAGGTTAAGGGCCTATTTGAGTGAAGTGTACCTCCAACGCCGATTTTATCCGCTTCTCCCCCAGCGACTTCAGCTGTTCCACCTACGCCTAGGACCTTTAATGATATTTCCGCTTCAGAGTGAAATGATCCACCTACGCTGACGCTGTCCGCCTTAACTAAGCCTTTTCCACGGAATGCCCCGCCCACATCGATCTTTTCAGCTTCAACTTTCCCATATGCTTCAAATGTTCCTCCAACGTCAATATCCCTTGCTTTAGCATCCTCACCGACTTTTAATCTGCTGCCTACGTTAACCTTCTCAACCGTTAGATTTCCCCTAACGTTGAGGTCCTTATCGACCTTAACATCCACGGCGGATAGATTGCCCTCAACAGTGAGAGATCCATCGGTAATCCTCACCAATTTACTAATTACAAGGTCTCCATAAATTGTTATCTCACCATCTCTGCCTTTTAATGAAAGGGCGGAGATGCTGCAGTCGAATGTGCAATCCCCTTCGCAGTGAACTGTTCCAGTGACCGTGGCCCCCCTCCCATCTTTTGCTTTCACAGTACTATCCTCAGAAACATAAAGGTTTCCCTCAACCCTATCGATTTCGACTATGGAGTTGGGTGGAACTCTAACGCTGCTCAAGTTCATTCGCCAACTGAATGTGCTTGGAATGTAAATATAAACATAAGTCACAATAAGAGTGTACACATGATGATCTTTATCGGTATCGGTTAAACACGCGTGGAAGGCGTCGCATATACGAATAAATATTAATCGAAAGTTACCTTTGTATTTCAGTCCCGGAAATAATTAGATACGTTGTTCCTTCCGGAGGAAAGAGTCTGGTGAAGTATTGTAAGCACATTAAGTCTATTAAAACATTACAGTAATGAGAGAACACAATGTAAAACGATGTTCTCTCCTGCTAAATGTTCCCTTTATACAGCTCAAGCAAACTTCCATAAAACAACACCTTTCAACCATCATTCTTGAAATTAAGACAGCATTTCCTAGATCGATCCATGGATCATCCACAGATCTGCACGTTAACGTTAAATCTAATTAAAAATTTTGGTTAAAAATAACTGTGAAACGCTTCTAAAAAAAAACCATCAAAAATAAAGAGAAAATAGGGGGTATTCTACAGGGTAAATCGGGAGAAATCGCCAATCTGAGTCTATGTAAACATATTCGGTATGGTCTTCTGACGTGTGACAGCTGGCACATAATAGGGCTGTCATAGGTGGATATAGACAAGTTTATCTTAGGTTCCACTTCAATTTAGACTGGTGTTATCTATGCGTATACTCGGTGGGCCGAGCTCTGTTAGACTCGCAGAAAACATATCTCTAGAGCTTAAAAAGCCTCTTGTTAAAGCTCAATTTAAACGCTTCCCAGACGGTGAGTTCTACTTTAGACTCTTAGAAGACGTGGAAAACGAGGATGTTTTAATTGTTCAAAGTCTACCTCCGCCTCAAGACCAGCATATACTTGAGCTTATCTACATGGTTGAAACTTGCAGAGAACTTGAAGCTGGAAAGATCATTGTTTACGCGCCGTACCTAGCCTACAGCCGTCAAGACCGGAGGTATCTGCCAGGGGAAGCCGTAAGCTCTAGAATACTGGCGGAAATGCTTCAAAGAGCTGGAGCTTCAGAACTTTACACGGTTGACGTACATAATTTAGGGGTTTTAAGCTACTACCGCATACCAGTCTACAATCTAACAGCTGCAGATGAGATAATGAGGTATTTCCTATCTAAAGGCGTTGAAAAACCCTTAGTCGTAGCGCCGGATGATGAAGAAGCCGCCATTAAGAGGGCTGAAATAGCTGCTAAAGCCGCTGAGACAGATTACGATTGGTTTGAGAAGAAGAGGGATAGGTATACGGGTGAAATAGTGACGGCTGAAAAAACCTTAAACGTCTCAGGAAGAGACGTGGTGATAATAGATGACATTATAAGTACTGGTGGAACAGCCGCCAATGCCGCTAGAATACTTAAGAAGCAGGGCGCTAGAAGAGTACACGTAGGTGTGACGCACGCTCTACTGGCTGAAAACGCATTGGAACGCTTGAGGGAAGCCGGGGTTGAAGAAGTCGTAGGGACAGACTCAATACCTGGACCAGTATCGAAGATAACGACAGCACCTATAATCGCTAGAAAACTTAGACAAATGTAGATAGGCTTAAAATTATACAACGATTTTTTAACCCTCCCATATAAACCGAATACCACTCCTAAGCACAATGACCTATATAACGATGGAGAATGCTTTATTCCAACATTCTAAATAATGAATTTCACCGTAGAACCGTCAACCTCTATGAGCTTAGCTTCGAATTGTAACCACTTTCAACGGTGTAAAGTTCTTCAGAAAACGGTGGAGAAACCGTAGAATCACCTGTCAAAAAGATGTGTAAAAAGGTATATAGAGCACATGGCATTACTACATCTTGACAGCTAGAAAAGTCAAAATCGATTCGACCCACCATACGCCTCCAGTTGAGTAACACTATCGCAAATCTTATAACTCTGCTTTAGAACTGAATAGATTAGCCTCATCTAAGGGCCGGTCGTCTAGTTGGTTAGGATATCCGCCTGACGCGCGGATGGTCGCAGGTTCAAGTCCTGCCCGGCCCATACCGTTTAGGGTTCAGAACCATAAGTTTTATTGAACGCTTTTTATTATACTTCACTCATACGAGCGAAGAAATACGGCTGCTGACGAACTCTGATGTGAGGCGTTGCTACAAGAATGTAGCCGACGTTTATCTGAGGAGGCTGGGAAACTTTTGCGAGGCTTACAAGCTTACTTCTGCTATCTGTAAAGAAAGTTGGGTCTCATATTCTTTAAGCAGCTTTACTAATGGATTCTTAGGGTTGATCTTGTAAAAGGTTCGTTTGCTCATCCCCAAAGCGTCTATGACCTCCTTTTTTGTGAAGTCGAAAAGTGAGTTGTCTAGGAAAAAGTCTATTATCCTCAGCTTAGACGAATCTCCAAGCGTCTTCAACAATGGTGACTGGTATTCTTTCTCCGTATACAGCTCTTCTGGCATAGTTGTTTAATTGGATAAAAGTATATATTTGCTTTATAGACTTTCCTGTAGAAGAGGTTGTTGAAGTATCTTGAAATCAAACCAAAAACCCCATGATTTTTATTTATATTTTTCCATTTATTTTTAGCGTAGGCTTTTGGAGGAGAGTAGGAATGGGAGGTACGTATATTCTAGCTCATGATATAGGCACTACGGGAGATAAGGCAACGTTGTTTGACTTAGATGGACGTTTAGTTGCGAGTACCTTAAAGGAGTATGGTCTTCACCAGCCGAAACCGACGTGGGCTGAACAGAATCCAGAAAGCTGGTGGGCTGCTTTTATCGCCTCCACACGGGAGATTCTAAAAACCTCTAAAGTACATCCTAGTGAAATTGAGGTTGTCGGCTTTAGTGGTCAAATGATGGGGTGCCTTCCCATAGATAAAAACGGTGACCCTTTGAGGCCTAGCATTATATGGATGGATCAGAGAAGTGTAGATCAAGCTAATTTCATAGCGGAGAGAATAGGTGAAGAAGCCTTCTACATGGTGACTGGAAATAGGGTGAATCCATCTTATACGATTTCGAAGATCCTCTGGTTGAGAGAGAATGAACCAGAAGTTTATGGGAGGACGTATAAATTCCTTCAATCAAAGGACTACATTATTCTCAAGTTGACTGGGGAATACGTTACGGATTATTCCGATGCTTCTTTAGCTGGGTTGCTCGACGTGAACAAAAGACAATGGGCATACGGAATTCTTGAAGAACTTCAAATTCCGGTCGATAAGTTGCCGAGGCTCTGTTCTTCCACCGAGGTAGTAGGAGGTGTTGAGTGGTCAGCCGCTGAAAAAACCGGTCTAAAGCCTGGGACACCGGTGGTTTTAGGTGGAGGAGATGGAGCATGTGCGGCTGTTGGCGCCGGAGTGGTTAGATATGGATATGCCTACAACTATATTGGAGCCTCTTCCTGGATTAGTATTTGCACAGATAAACCGCTCATAGATCCAAGGATGAGGATCTTCAATCAATGGCATCTAGACCCTAGTAAGGTTTCTCCAACTGGTACTATGCAGATGGCTGGCGGTTCCTATAGGTGGCTTAGAGATGAAATTTGCCGAGTGGAAGTGGAAGAGGCGCAGAGGCTTGGAGTTGACCCATATACGGTTATGGATTTAGAGGCTGAGAAGGTGAAGCCCGGCTCTGGGAAGGTGATATTTCTTCCATACTTGATGGGTGAGAGGTCTCCATGGTGGGATCCGAATGCTAGAGGCGTATTCTTCGGATTAGCGCTTGGACATAGGAGGAGGCATTTGATAAGGGCGGTTTTAGAGGGTGTATGCTTCAACCTGAGAGTAATTCTAGAGGCTTTTGAAGAGCAGGGAGTAAGAGTAGAGAGTATTAGGGTGATAGGTGGTGGAGCTAAGAGTAAGATTTGGAGGGATATTATGGCGAGTGTTTATGGGAAAACTATACTAGTTCCAGAGTACTTAATGGAGGCGACATCATTTGGGGCTGCTATAGCAGCCGGAGTAGGTGTAGGAGTATATGAGGACTTCAATGTAGCGGAGAAGCTTGTCAGAATCAACGCTATACATGATCCAGACCCAATGCTATTTGAGAAATATTCTACACTATATGGATACTTTAAAAAACTTTACTTAGCGCTTGTGCCACTCTACCGTGAATTAGCAGGTCTTAAAATCTAACGCTAAGACATGTTGAAAACACGGTTAACTCCATTCAATACGTGGCTTTATAAGTTTAAAACCGGATTCAAGTGCTCTAAAGTTGAACGGTTTCTCAGTCTTCCCGTGAAGAATAGTATACTCATTGCTAAGGCTTTGAGTAAGGAGGCTTTCCACATTCTTGAAAAACTATCTACCATAAGCTTCATAGATTGAATGATGTAGACGTCATAGTTGTAGATACAAGTCTTATCCTCCAGCTACGGGAGGAAGAATCGATAGAACATCTCCATCTTGAAGTTTCGTCTTAAACCCTTCGCTAAGGGAGATGTTTCTCCCGTTCAGTAGGAAGTTGAGGGATAATCCTTCAAATTCACCAACACCGTATAGGTAATCTCTAAACTTTTCACCGTACTTGGCTGAGAGCATTTCTAAAAGCTCTCCAACAGATGTACCTTCTTCTAATTCGATTAAATCCTCACGCCTCCCCGTAAATTCCCTCAAATGGGCGAAATACCTGACTTTAACCTTCGTTTTCCCACCAAAACCTTCAAATTACTTCATCCCCTAAAAAGCATTACGCTATTGAGGAGTGCCATGCAGTCGAAAGCTGCCTCTATGAAAACTGAGAATCTCCCGCCTTCAGTCGTAGAGAGCACCGAGAAACGACTATGAGATGAATACACTCTGGGGACTGTTTGAGAAGGTACCGAACTTCGTGAATTGACTTCACCCATCGAATTTTGTAACGTGGAATTTATCCCACTAAAAAGGTGATAAAGTTTAAGTCCTACTAGAAATTAAAAAACAATTAGGTG
>CALKCG010000080.1 GCA_938082915.1 uncultured archaeon
TCTTCGAAGGAAAAGTGATGTATGGTTGAAGGACTGACTTTGTAGTTTTCTAGGTAGTGAAATGTACCTTGTAGTGTGCAGCTGCCCAGAGGAGTATTCGGACCCTGTAGCCCCAATATTTAAGCATTTTTACTTGAGTCCTGTTCGCCGGGAAGTGATACGTCGTGTTGAAGCCATAGCCCGGAAACATGATGGTAGTTGGTAGTGTGAAATTGTCTAGCCAGAAGCCCTGATGGTCATGCAATTCCAAAGCGTCAAACAACGCGACTTCGTAGAATCCTCCAAGTAGCTCAACCGTGAGGCGATTGGGATTTCGCATAGCGATAGTTATATGAAGCATGTAGTAGCTTGCGGAAGTGTTATTTTCAAGTACGACCTCAACGGGGCTAAGCGTAGTAGCAGTACCTGCTAGAGCCCAGTACAGGGTATTACGTACGTAGTCGCAGAATGCGGAATAAGCTCTAAGCTCAACGATAAACAAGGCAAAGAGCAGTATAAGCAGTTCAGCCTTCCTACGCGGAGTCCAGCCCAATCGAGGGAAGCACATATCCAATCAGGATACTATCTTCGCTCTTATTTATGATTTGGCTTAGTTAAAGGCAGCTTACTAACACAGATTAACATTCTACGATTCATAGTTCCCTTATTTCACTTTTTTCTTCGAAGTAATAACTTCCATTGTCTCTATTTCAAAGGTTATTAGACAAATTTAGGTTCAATGATAGAAGGGGGCCCCGTAAAGTTTAGACTTTTATTCCCTTCCAACATACAACTCTTTCATCTGTGGAAGTTTATAAAAACGAGTGTCATGGAGTCCTGTTAGGCTTTAAACCCACAGACGTATAATCGTTGAATAAGCTATTCCCTTCCAATTGGCAAAAAGAAAGTTTACTGAAGTTACACCTAACTGGCGGAGAGAACTCAAGATAGTTGAAGTTCTCCCAAAGCTAGTACACCTGCAAAAACTCGGATATTTCCACTCTCACACTCGGTTTAGAAGCGAGCGAAGCCTACCAGAACTAAGTAAAGAAGACAGAAAATACATGCAAGAAGGGGAAATAGAAATCATAGTAGCCATAAACGACGCTGAGAAAAACATCCCCTTGAGCAGAATCCAAAAAGAAACTTTCTGGCGTCCTCGGAAACTACCACATTGAAATCACAGGCTTCTACAAAAGGAAGAGAGACGGTAAAATCCTACAATACCGCGTCCTATGCCCATGCGTAGTCGAATCCGACTACGCATTCGAACAGTAAACAGTTGAATGATATCAGACGTCAAAATCCAAGTCCAAGCCTTCCACGCCTAACACTCAATCGATAAACGCTCAGCATTCTGGACATGACCACTAGGAGTCCACTATGGACTCAGATAAAAGCAGACGTAACTTTAAAGACGATATGTGCTCTTCGCACGGAAGGGGCAACACTTAAAGCCTTCACAAATGCTGCCATTAGGTTGAATAACTAGCGAAATAGAGAGCGTACTTAAAACGTATTAAAAATCCTCCATAAAAATGGGGAATGTTTAAAGTGTACGTGGGAATAGTATGAGATTTGCTGATGCTACTATTAAGACTTCTAAGGCATATTCCAGTATAAGGCCTCCGACGCTGTATACATAGCAATTTCACCAGATTTATCCTGGGTTTATAGGTGAAGTCTATGACGGCGTCGGAGGCTTAGCTTTAAACGTTCACACCGCTATATGATTTGAGGTGGTGAGTTGGATAGGGTTAGATTGGGATTCATAGGGTGTGGTTCCCACTCAACGGAAAACCTATACCCGTGTTTAAGGTATTTCACAGATAGAGTAGAGCTTATAGCAACATGCGATATCGACGTTGAAAAAGCGAAGAGAAACGCTAGGTTATTTGGATTCAGCAAGTGGTATAAGGACTATAGGCGGATGATTGAGGAGGAGGACTTAGATGGAGTATTCATAGTCGGCCATCCGAACATGCACTACGAAGTTGGGCTTGAATGTCTAAAGGCCGGAATCCACATATTCGTAGAGAAGCCTCCGGCGTTAAACTCAGAGCAAGCGTATAGGCTTCTAGAGGCGTCTAGAGAATACGGTAGGTTTGCAATGGTCGCTTTTATGAAGAGGTTTTCAGTAGGTTATAGACTTGCTAAAACGATTATAAGCAGATTGGAGCAGGGTAGAGTTGCTCACGTATCAACCAAATTCGCTAACGGACCATATGGCTCAGTATGGGGTATAGAGCCGCCTGCCAAAGCATATCTGATAGGACAGGCTGTTCATCACTTTGACCTTATAAGATTCTTAGCCGGGGAGGTTAAAGAAGTCTACGCCAGGTTGTATACGTTAACCGATACTAAGTTTTCATTTTCAATACTCGTGACCTTTGAATATGGTGCAACTGGCATTATGAACCTCAATTCATGTCAATCCTGGTCTAAAATAGATGAATACGTAGAAGTTACATGCGATGAATCGTTTATATTCATCGACGATATGGCTTCTCAAGTCAAATACTACCCGAAGGGATTATGGGTTGAAACAGAGGGCTTTAAAGCTGAAAATCAAGGATATTTTTGGGAAATAAACCACCTACCTTCAGTTGAATATCAGAGCAGGTATATTAGAGGGTACTACGGGGAGATAGAGCACTTTATAGAATCCATTTTAAAGAATAGTCCTCCAAAGCCAGATGTAGAAGACGGGTTTAAAGCCCTTAAACTTGCTGAAGCCGTATGGGAGAGCGTTTGCGAGGGAAGAGCTGTAAAAGTCTAATAGCCTTCTCTCAATTATTTTAAAGGTAGACAGCGCAAGTATAGTTAGGTGTCTGGTTTGGTTTACGTGATAGTGGTCTGCGAAAGAGGTGAGGCCTTCACAGCTTTAAGGGAGATCAGCGATTTAGGCGAGTTTAAAGAAACGGGTTTCAGAGATGTTTTACAAGGTCAAGTTGAAGATTTAGAAACATTTTTAGAAGAAATCACCAAGAGGCAGTCTACAACTATAAGCCGTGTGATACCGGTAGAGGAATTCTTCAGGTTTAAACCCGAGAATCTACTGGAAATATTAAAGGAGAAGATTAGAATTCTAGTAGATAGGATTAAAGAAGGTGAAAGCTTTTGCGTAAGAGTTGAACGTAGAGGGTTTAAAGGAGCGATCTCCAGCAGTGAATTGGAGAGGGGCTTGGGAGGATACATATGGCAGCTTTTGAAAGATAAGTATGGAAAACCTCCAAAGGTGGATTTAACAAACCCAGACAAACTGATTTCTATTCAAACCGTAGGCGGAGTATGTGGAATAGCCTTAATAGATCGAAGACTTAGAGAGAAATACCCAGTTGTTAGAGTCAAGTAGAGGAAGAGTCTACCGCTTAAAACTTAACATTTTACTGACGGCAAAATCCAAAATTGAGAAATAAAGTATTGTTGGATAAATTAAAGCTTATAACCTATCTTCCTTAAAAATCTCTTTCTCTCTTCAATATCCTTCTCTTCTTCAACACCCTTTGTTTTAAAGCCGTCTACAACTCCCAATATCCCTCTACCCTGATCTGTTTCGGCTACTATCACCTGTAAAGGATTAGCCGTAGATGCTATTATTCTACAGACTTCTGGAACATGTTTAATAGCATTTAACACGTTTACCGGATATGCCTCTTTAAGATATATGATGAAAACGTGGCCGCAGCCCATTTTCAAAGCATTGTCTATCGCAAGTTTCTTCAATTCATCGTCGTTACCGCTCGCTCTAACAAGGCATGGTCCACTAGCCTCGTTGAAAGCCAATCCGAATTTTACAGTTGGAACAGAGTTGACTAAAGCCTCATGTAGATCTTCAACCGTCTTTATAAAGTGTGCTTGTCCAATTATAATGTTCACGTTCTTCGGGACATCCAACGGTACAACTTCAATCTTTAACTCCAAAACTAGACACCTCTAATATACCAATTCCAGATAGACATATTAAAAATTGTTTCCGTCGAGGAAAACAGCGTTTGACCAATTGCAGGTACATAGGGGAAGAAGAGGGATACATGCGTATAGAAGTGTTAAAGAAGTGCGAGCTTAAGATAAGCTTAAGAGTACCTATGCCTACAGTTTTTCCAGATTTATTGGGCGGTATTTTTGAACTTTAAGGTTAAACTGCTATTGATACTGCTGATAGTGGGGATTATAGGGCTAGGCATTAGAGCAACGTATAGAGATGTTGAGAACTTTCTAATCTACGGTTCCCCATTGTATAGAGGGTTTGGCATATTCATACTATGCTTCATAGGAAGTGCTTCCCCAATTATTCCAATACCCTATACAGCCATAATCTTAGTATTAGCTACATCCATACCGAGCCTCAACTTAGTTGAAGTAGCGGTATGGGGAGGTTTGGGTTCAGGATTGGGACAAACTACGAGTTGGATCGTTGGTAAGTATCTGGGTAGGGGCGTTAAATCACCCAAGTATAAGAATAGGCTTAGAGTTCTATCTGCTTTAACTAGGAAGTACGGTGTAATTGTTTCTTTCACAGTGTTTGTATTCGCACTTACACCCCTGCCAGACAGCATTCTATTCATAATTTTGGGAACTATAAACTATAATCTAATATACGTACTGGTGCCAGCTATACTGGGCAAGACTGCTATGATCTACATCATCGTTTTATTCGGCAAAATCGTAGGTGAACGGCTACCCTTCTGGTTCTCCCTTCTCCTAACGATACTTCTCACCGTCGTATTCATAGCTATCGTTGAATTCATAGATTGGGAGAAGCTGACTAAATACGTTAAAACTCCCCCTGAAAGGATATGGCAATATTAAAGTATTATCTATGCTGGCGGTCTTCCTAAGTGATATGTTTACTTTATCTGTATAGGTAGACCCCCATAATTCCATATCACCTTAGTGACGACCTCTATACCCTTCTTGAAATGGTCCGGATGTGTGTCTTCAGTTATACTTATGATGTATCCGAAGCCTGGAGCCATCTCCTTTAGAAGATTTTTCGTGTACAATTCTATCTCCTCTCTACTCCTCAGGAAGACTTCTTCTGGGAAGTTCATCCATATGACTTTGTCCTTCCAGGCTTTTCTAGCCTCTACTACAGGTAAATCTCCCATCGGGGGTGGGGTGAAGGCTTCAATAGCATCCAGCTTCGTCTTAGCTATAAGTTCTTTTAGAACTTTAAGTCTACCATCCATATGCGATATGACGTATTTCCCTTGGTTTTTCAATATTTCCGCATATTTGTTATAGTATGGTAGGCAGTACTTCTCAAAAAGCTTTGGAGAAATCATTTTTCCATCAATATTGTCACCTATTCGAACTATTTTAGCTGGAGATTTAGCTATGATAGAGTACATCTCCACGTATTTCTCATCTAAAGCCTTTATGAGTTCATCTATTCTATCCATATGCTTCATCTGCATTAGAGCGAAATTTCGAAAACCCATAAAGTTTACTATTATCTTCATCAGCGGAGTATAATCGCCACCTACCGTAACTATGCCATCGTCTTCAAGTTCTTCTTCAAGTTGCGTGTAAACCTCGTATTGAGGCTCATAAACGGTATCTTCAACGATAAACTTGACAACACCTATGTCTTCAACCTTCTTTATCGGGTGTTCGACAATCCAAGAGCCCTGTCCTTTAAACTGGAAAGTTAAACCAATTCTATACTTAGAGTATACTTCGCCTATAGGCGTACGGTAAACTACATACGTGTAATCTCCAACGGTTTTAGACTCCACTTTAACGTTAGGCGTATAAGATCTAAAAACGCTACAGCGGACGTCTAAACCCAAACCCATGTTGCGCATTCTACGTTCAAAACTCCCCCTAGGGAGATGGTTTGAGTATATGAGCCAAGGTATTCTATCGGCAACTTCTCCCTTCAAAGTCGAGTAAACTCTTTCGGCCACATCCATAAGATATCTGACGTTATTATGGAGAATGCTATTTAAAAGTTTTTAATAATGGAACTGCAGATCATTGACGTAACGCTTTTAAGTAGAGATGCTAAACTTATTTCAGTAGACCTTGGGAATAGACCTAGGAGACCTTGTAGTTAAAACCCCTATAACCTTTGAACAACTCTCAGGTAAGTCTATAGCCATAGATGCATATAACACACTCTACCAATTTCTCGCTACAATAAGAGGGCCCAGCGGAGAACCTCTTAAAGATAGAGCTGGTAGAATCACTAGCCATTTAAGTGGGCTACTCTACAGAAGCTGCACATTAATGTCTTACGGTATTAGACTCGTATACGTTTTCGACGGGAAGCCTCCTGCGGAGAAGGAGATGGAGATTAAACGTAGAATGAAGGTTAAGGAAGAAGCGGCTGTAAAATACGAAGAAGCGTTGAAAGTAGGAGATTTTGAAGCTGCTAGGAAATACGCTCAAGCTACGGCAGTACTTAAAGATGAAATGGTCAGCGATGCTAAAAAACTCATATCTTTCCTAGGCATTCCCTGGGTTCAAGCACCTTCAGAAGGTGAGGCACAAGCCTCATACATGGCTTCTAAAGGTCATGTATGGGCAGTAGCTTCACAAGATCACGACTGTCTACTGTTTGGAGCGCCTAGACTCGTTAGAAATATTGCAGTGACTGGTAGGAGGAAGCTTCCTGGGCGGAAGCTCTACGTTGAATTACAACCTGAACTTATTGAACTTGAGAAAGTCCTTAAAGCAAATACGTTAACCAGAGAACAGCTTATAGACATAGCTATTCTAATAGGTACAGACTATAACCCGGATGGTGTTAAAGGCATAGGACCTAAGAAGGGTTTAAAGCTCATAAAAGAGTATGGAAGCTTAA
>CALKCG010000081.1 GCA_938082915.1 uncultured archaeon
AATCTCAAGTTATACCTGAGACTCTTGAAGAGAAAATCGACAGTCGTTTCATAGAAAACATATATGAAAGACTTATGAACGAAGATCGATTAAAACTTCTATCCTTATCTGAGTCATACGAACTTATGTTAAATGATGTACTTAACTCCCTCAGAAATACTTTTGAATCTGGGAGATCTGGCGCTGTAGCCGCTAAAAGAGCTTACAGCGACCTTGTCAATCTGCTTATTGTAGATAAAGGTTTAACAGAGGATACTCCTTTAAGAGAGATACTAGTAGATAAAGAGACTCGTGAGATCTTTCTAAATATTTTGGAAAAATTGACATTAAGCCTCTCCGATAGAGCTGGTTTAAAATCGGATTTAGGATCCATATTGGAATTCGCTGAATACGGACTCTCAGCCTCCCGTGAGAAACCCGTGACTATGCCTGAAGAACTTGCCTTTGAAATATGGGCTGGGAATACGCCAGCACTCACCATAGTTTACATCCCCGATCCCATACAGGCGAGGATAGCGGTCTCGAGATTCATAGATAAGCTTCTTCTACTTAAGAAAACTAGGGGCTTAGGCGCTAGAGTTTTAACGGTTTTAGATGAAGCACAAGAGTACATACCCGACAGGGCTCGTATCGAAGATAAAACAGAAAACTCTAATAGAGCAGTTGAAATGTTGCTTAGGCAGGGACGTAAATATAGAGCTCACTGTTGGCTTGCCACCCAACGGGTTGCCCATCTGAATGTTAACGCATTACAGCAATTACACAGCTATTTTGTGAGTACGCTTCCTAGGTTTTATGACCGTATGGTCATAGCAGATACATTTTCCTTAAGCTACGATGTACTTGAAAAGACTACGACATTAGATATAGGTGAATGGCTTTTCGTATCTTACAAAGCTACAAAACGCAAAAATGTACCAGTATTCATAAGAACCCCAAATAATGAGGAAATCCTTCTTAGGAATTTCGGTCTTCTTTAGATGAATATCCATTAAACATAATCCCGTTCTACGCCCACTCCTTCTAGGTTGATTCCACAGGCTACAATATACTGTACGATTTATGAGAGTAAACCTTTTATTAACGCTTAGCCCCTAGTATTTGGGTGTTTCAATGCCTAAAGAGTTTACGTACAGAGGCTATACAATCGATGAGCTTAAGAAAATGCCTATAGATAAGTTTATAGCACTCCTACCATCTAGAGCTAGGCGTTCCCTTCTAAGGGGGCTATCCAAGGAACAGAGCGCTTTACTTGAGAAAGTTAGGGAAGCCGTTAAAATCGGATCAACTGAAGTTATTAAAACGCACTGTAGAGACATGGTTATACTACCTGAAATGGTTGGGCTTACGATAGCCGTCCACAATGGAAAAGAGTTTACACCAGTTAAAATAACTCCTGAAATGATAGGCCATAAACTTGGAGAATTCGCGTATACTAACAAACGTGTCATACATGGAAGCCCGGGAATAGGCGCATCTAGATCTAGTATGTACGTTCCGCTTAAGTAGATTTTGTAGTTTCAAGGTGACGCCTTAAATTGAATAGTACCTTAAGGGGGTTTTACATAGGACGTTTTCAACCTTTCCACTTAGGGCATCTTGAAGCCGTTAAGTGGATTCTCGAAAGAGTCGATGAAGTTATCATAGGGGTCGGGAGCTCTCAGTATAGTCACTCTCTAAAAAACCCTTTCACAGCTGGAGAGAGGATAACGATGATAATTAACGCTTTAGAATGGGCTGGAGTAGAAAGAAGAAGGTTTCTAACGCTTCCAATCCCAGATATTCATACACATTCCTTGTGGGTTGAGCATGTAGTTTCATTAACGCCCGGCTTCCAAATAGTCTTTACAAATGAGCCTTTGACTAGAAGACTTTTTGAGGAAGATGGAAGGTTTAAGCTTTCTTCCATTCCGTTCTTTAAACGTGAGCTTTACAACGCCACGGAGATACGTAGGAGGATGATCTCAGGTAATAGTTGGGAGGATCTCGTGCCAAAACCAGTAGCAGAGTATATTAAGGAGATAAAGGGTGTTGAGAGAATTCGAACTCTAGCATCTACAGATAGAGTAAAGAGTAGTCGTTCAATTTTCAATGCCTTTCCATGAAATATTCAAGAGTTTTTTCTAAAAAAGCGTTAACAACCTCTTCGCCTAAGTCTGTAAAGTTTAGACGTTCAATCTTTAAACCTTCATTCAGGTTTTTCTGAAGTCTTAAACATAGCTTTAATCATTCGCTAGGGGATAGCCTTCTAACATCAATACCCGTACTTGGAATCATTATACTTCTAAAATTCATATTGTGTGCTAATTCCAAAGCCGCATACATGGCTTTGTAAACGTTTTCAACAGTTGTGGAACCTGTTTTTCTCCATAGTTAGAGCATGCATCACATTTCTAACTTTAAGTCTACCTCCGATGGTAGACATACTGTTAGCTGGATTTACAATTACATCTACTTCAAGCTTCTAGAAGTTTTCCACGTTTAACTCATTTTTAACACTCCTTAGATGAGCCTCAGCCATATTGATCTCCAAATTATAACGGTGTTTCACGGTCAAATTTTGTATCCTCACTGCATATTGTAAAAATATTCCCTGCAATCCAACTGTTGACCAAGATACGTTACAATAAAGTTTAAAAGCCCCCCTCCTTCACCTCAGAAGAAGGAGATGCAAGATAAAAACTTTGAGCGTATACTTCAGGAGGGTGAAAAACTCCTTGCATGTTTTGAAAGCGACCTCACGAAAGACGGGCTGTTCGGTAGCGTTTTTCTTATAATTACCGATAGAAGAGTAGCCGTGGCTGATGCTGACCTTAAGGTTGAAAAGTCGGTAAACCTGATGGAAATAAGTTCCGTTAAAATAGATGACTATGTTGGGAATGCCGAGCTTAAGATCACTTTAAAAGATAATTCAACTCTTCCACTTGTAAGGTTTTCACGATCCCTCAGAAAGAAGTTCGGGGATGCTGCTAGACTCATAGAAAATCTAACACTTTTAAGAGGAGTTGAAGTAGAACAGCTTTCCGAAGAGGTGGGTGGGGAAAAGCCTAAGTTTAAAACTGGTCCTCTAGTGTACATTTTAAAATTCGTCATGCCGTTCAAGTTACTCCTTACCATAGGGCTGCTAACAGGGATCGCTAGTATTTTCCTAGGGCTTTTACCGCCATACTTCATGAGAATGCTTATAGATGACGTTATCTTAGGACATAGAGAAGATCTTCTATCGCAAGTAATCGTAGCAATAGTACTTACTCAAGCAGCAAGCTCGGTACTCGGAGTAGTGCGTAGCTATAGTCTATCCTATGTAAGTCTTAAAGCCATGTATGATATAAGGGTTAAAATGTTCAACCACATCATGAGCTTTCAACCGAGTATACTTGATACTTATGAAGCTGGGCGCTTAATATCCAGGATAACCGATGACGTTAGTAGAGTTAATTGGTTCTTATCATGGGGACTTGAACAACTTTTAAGAAGCATAGTGTCGCTTGCATCCGTGGCAATGATGATCTTTATATTAGAGCCTAGACTAAGCTTAATCGCCTTAATCCCGTTACCTATACTTGGACTTGGAATTTTCCTCTTTAACGTAAAATCTAGATGGGTGTACCACTACGAATGGAGAAGATGGGCTGACGTATCAGCTTTACTCGTAGACGTTATACCAGGGCTCTCAACGGTTAAATCCCACGTCATGGAGAAGGCTGAGGAAGAAAAACTCAATCCAATACAGACTTATATCCAAGAAATAACTTCAAGTCGTGAAGATACAGGAAACTATGAAAGATACTACGAAGAACTAGAAATAGTAAATCGTGGTGTAAATATGATTGTAGATGATGTTGCTTCTATTCCTGTAAGAGTAGGAAACCCTACAAAAGGTCAAAGCCTAATAAAAGGAATTAAAAGATCAAAAGTAGATCTTCTTTTAAATACAGAGCCTAATCCTTTT
>CALKCG010000082.1 GCA_938082915.1 uncultured archaeon
GCTTTCAATGGTTTTAACCGTATCCCTCCAAGACCAGAGCCAATTCATATCTATGTGGGCATGCCCAACGAGGTGTACTTTAAACTTCTTAACCTCATTCGATAAGTGGGATAGTTTACTTCTAGCTTGCTCTATTTCGGCCAGCAACCTATCGTAGTTTTCATTGAAAACTCTTAAATTGAATTCCTCAGCAACTTTTTCAACGGCTTCGCCGCCTTCAGGGATGAGCTTAACGAATTTAAGCTCCTCCATGAAGGCATCTATTTCGAAAAGCACGTTCTCTACATTACTGTATAGGACGTTGAATTCCGGTATACCTACAGGCTCAGTGCATGGATACAACCTTACGGCAACCACGTGTGTTTCACCTGGCTTAACGTTTTCACTTAGAACGATTATAGGGCCTCTAAGCTCCGTCCAATAATCTGCCGATAAAACTAATTTAGAGTCTACGTATATTTCAGCGCCAGTAGTCATTACGGATGAAAACAACTTAGCTTTAGAGCCTTCAACGGGGATTCCTGAAACGTCCTCTGGAACCGTTATATGGCATCTAAGCCACGCCTCGCCCTTTCTGAGGTCAACCATCATGGGAAGTTTAACATCCGCCCAAGGAGAGTCATCATAGGCTTTATAATGTGCTCCCACGGCTCGACCTTGGAAAAACTTCCACTGCAATCTAGTTCTATACTTGCTTATCTCTTCGTACTTATTGTTTAGCATTTTAAGGAGATTATCAACGGTATTCATCTTCACCGTAAGCACATTATTAGTTGCAATCTTTTATAAAAGTTAGCTACTTGAGGTTAATATTTAAAAGGAAAATTACTTCTTAATTGTGTGATGTCATTAGGTAAACTTGCTAAAATTGGTATAGTGATCCTCGCTGTCGGCATTGCCCTAGCAATTATACCGTTTAAAGAAGAGACTGTAGAAACGGAGTATAAGGTTCAAATATCCGACTGGAACGTTACATGGTATTACTTGTTGACTGAACCTACCAGCGAAGGATTTACTGAAAACTATCTGACAAACTCGGCTTCGCTTCTAGGAAATGCAACGTTCCCAGCCATATTCTGGTACAATTGGGGTGGTGGAACCGTTTTCGGAGGATTTGGAGGGCAGATGGGTTTTATAGCTAGAGCCGAGCTGGAAATGCCTGTAGACGGATTTGTAAAATTTGAAGCCATCAGTAGTGACGGTGCTAGACTCTACATAGACGGCAGATTGGTGATAGATGCTTGGGAGACTAGGTGGGGTCAAACTGTTGGGTCTGGATGGGCAACTCCAGAGATCAAAGCTGGCAAGCATATACTGGAGCTACACGTATACATGTGGGGTTGGGCTGTTACGGGGTTTGAAACCGATAGAACAATAATGGTTCGTGTAAGAAAGTCTGAGCTGTTGATGGGTTCAGCTGTCGCATGCATCGGCGTAGCGTTAATAGTCTTGTCGAGGCTTAAAACTTCGACCAAACAATCGCAGAAAGCTTGACTTTTTCACAGAAAAATAGGGGGGAGTTTAGAAGGGTATAAACCATCTTACAAGTCCTACGAATACTCCTATAATTGCCGCTAGTACGAAGCCTGCTAGCACCCCTGCGGCTGTAGGTATACCGTATTCCTCATAAGCCTTGCTACCGCCGATTCTCAAGGTTATGAACTTAAGCACCCAAGCACCTAGGAAGCTTGTCCAAGCACCAGTCCAGACTTCACGTGCAGCTCCACTGATTAGGAAGCCCATCGGATGTAGAGGCCACCACACGAACCTCATCCTGAGGAAGTAGAGCACCATGGTTATTATGAAGCCCATTATCACGGGGATCCAAAGTTCGTTTGCAGGGGGTATCGTGTTGTATGGGCCTTCACCAAGATAGGCGCACTCCCATCCTGAGAGGCAGTTCGGAAACCTAGCTCCAAGGTAGTGAGGCCACCAGACTCTGAATGGTAGTGTTATAGCGTAGGCTATTACGAAGAATATGAATACCATCTTGTAGATTACTTTCGGATGAGCGCCTGACAAGTCTGCCACTCTGAAGCTGTGCATAGTGACTTCAGACCACGTGTTTAAACCGGCTGAAGCCGTGTTTATACCACGGTGGTATATTATGAATGCGTTACACCATCCTGCGGTATACGTACCCGGGTGTCTAGACCATATCAGGTGCGCCGCCCAGCTAGCCCACTTACTACGCTCCTGAGCATATGCGGCTCCAGTCAACCCTCTAGCATATGCTTCAGCCAACGGGAATATGAATCCTCCGAATACGAAGAGCAAGGTTATTAGTATTGCGTCTATTTGAAGTGAAGCTAGGAAGGCTATCCAAAGTATTAATCCGACTACAAGCATGAGCAATGCCGTTCTATAGGGTACTGGTTCCTTAGCCTCTACTTCGCGAATTGTAGGTGATGGTTTACCAAGAGCTGCGTTTAAAACTTCTCTAAGATAATCTCTGGCGTACCATAGCATCATGACTATAAATGCGACCATTCCTCCTGTGACGCACATGTAGGACCAGTAGATTGGTGGACCCCAGTTTGGTGAAATAGTGTATGGTCCTATAAGTACTCTACAGCAACCAGAGTAGTCTAAGGCACCAGTATAGTAGCCCATTACGTATGCTGCTTGAGCTAATATCATGAAGATTACCCAAAGGAACCAAGCTGTGAATAGAACGTCTAAAGGCACTAGGTAGGCGATTGCCCAGTTTATCGGCTGTACGTTAACTCTCATGAAGGCCACAAGCTGAGACCCTATTGCCCAGAGTGTTGGATTCGCCCAAGATGCGATAACTACGCAACCGTTGGGGCTTGGACCAAGCGCACGCCATCCTATGACGTCAGGCCACCATGGCAATAGCGTTGTAAACATTATCTGTAAGTATATTATTAAGCCTATTAGCAACCCTATGAGGAACGGCAATTTCCTACGTTTAACCTCTTCGAATCCATGTATGTTTCTGACGCTCTCCCAGATGGCTATGGCGAATGGAAATGGGACCTTCTCTATTTCTATCCATCGCCTTCTAAGTATCGCCATTTGAGCCGAGGAGTATATGAGTATTATGAAGTGGAATAGGAAGACATACAGCATTGCTGGGAACCATGCAGCCCAGTCTACGGGGCCTCCCCTACCCCATGTTGGTGCTACGGCGGCTTCAGGTGGAACCCACCACAGTGTCTTCATAACGTCTCTAACCTCTGGTATGGCTCTCCAGACTCTGCTTACGGATCCCACGGGCCAACTGTAGTATGCGTCGTTGAAGTTTCCTATGGATAGTGATGAGACGAGACCCATGACGTATAGTGCTGCTAATGTTGTTGGAGTTAGCTTCTTTCCAGTGAATTTAGTCAAAAATGCAAGCATCGGTAGGATTAATGCTAGTGTAGGCATTGTGAACGGTATGGATGCTATACCCATGCTATATATGCATCCGAAGTATCCGCCTTGTATTCCGAGGATGCCTTGAGCTAAGTTTGCGAGGATGTTTACGATTATCGCTAGTACGATTAATATAGGCCAGTTTACTTTTTCCTCAGGAACCTCTTTCGACATCAGAAATTAAGTTCTAATGGAGCCTGTATATATGCTTTTCCATAGTTTTATTTTCATAAAATATTCCGGTTCATCGCTCAATCAAGCTTTATATCACAGTTTTCATTATTTAATTATATAAACGGTGTTCTCCCAATGTTTAAATTAATTGATGTTGAGGACGTTGTGCGAATTCCACCTGAGAAATTCGGTAAGCCCATTAGAGAAGTAGCCGAGGAGGAGCTTAGATCTAAATACGTTGCTCTAGTGAGCGAAGAACTAGGCTATGTTATAGACATTCTGAACGTAAACGTCGACCCTGTTGGGAGAATAGTTTCAGGTGACGGAGCAACCTACCATAAAGCCACGTTTACACTCTTAACGTTTTCACCAAGCCTACAGGAGATCATTGAAGGAGATGTTATAGACGTTCAAGACTTCGGAGCTTTCATTAGAGTAGGCCCTGTAGATGCACTGCTTCATAAGTCTCAACTAATGGACGACTATATTACGTACGATAGGCAGGGAGGGAGTCTGATAGGTAAGCAGACGAGTAGATCTCTTAAAAGAGGAGATATTGTCAGAGTTAGAGTAGTTGCTGCAAGCCTTCCAAAGGGAGGAGGCATGGGGAAAATAGGTGTCACAGCCAAGCAACCATTCTTAGGTAAAATCGAGTGGATAAAGGAGGATGTTTCCAAGCTTCAGAAAGGTGGTGAAAAATGAGCGAAATGGCTTGTAGAAACTGTGGAAGAGTCTTCACAGTACCTAAGAAAAGGTTAGACGTATGCCCAATCTGCAAAACTAGAAGCCTCACGGAGAACTGGAGTGGATTAATCGTAGTATTCAACCCGAAATCTTCCACACTAGCTGACAAACTTAGCCTGAAAGAGGCGGGTAGATACGCTTTAAACATCGGACGCTAGAGGAAACTACCCATTGAATTTAAATTCAGCTTTAAATCTGAGGAGGTTTCAACATGTTTTAAGTTCCTCGGAACCCATACCTCAAACGTATCGTTATACATGTAAAACATCAATGCTAGTTTCAATTAACTCGCTCAGTTAAGTTTATCTATTGTGAATCATTTTTATGATGATGAGCATTAAAGTGTTTTCAACTGGGCTTCCGGCTATACCTCTTAGAGGAGCCGCTAATATTTTGAGGAGGAACACGGAGTCAAATTTAAGATCGTTGCGGGACCTGTTGAAAAGTGGCTTTCCAACGTTTTGGCTGGAGAAGGCGATATTGTATGTGTTGGTGCTGAGTATACGATGGATGACTTGCAGGAAGAACATGGGCTGATAGTACCGGATATTAGGATAACCGTTGGTTATCGGCATTCTGTGATAATCGTTGGGAAGGGTAATTCTAAAAGCGTAAGAGGGATCGAAGACTTAGCTGAAAGAAATGATATTAGGATTCCAATTTGCCGTGAAGCTTATCAACGTGAACTTTGGGACGATGTAGCTAGTAAAGCTATGTTGACGGATAGAATTCGTAAGAAGATAGTTGAGTACGGGACAGGATGTCTGGATACTTATCAAAGATGGCGTAGAAGTGTAGGACGTATAGATGCAACTATAATGTTCATTTTACTTAGAATAGTTATAAGCGTCTTAATCTTTAGAAAGATTATAGGGGGTGCACCTATCTAGAGGTGATATCCCTCATGGATGAAAATGATCACGGCGGACATGTTTTACCAGCTAGCCCCAAGAAAAGAATAGAGGTTAGCGTGGAATTCAGAGGAGGGGTTAAGAGACGACTTGGAACAGACAAACTTGCAGTTGCCCTTCCAGATGGTGCTGGTCTACTAGAGCTTCTTGAGGAGCTTGAAAAGAGGTTTGGTTGGCCGTTTAGGAGAGAGTTCATAGATGAGTCTACAGAGAGCTTGAGCCCTAAGGTTGTAGTTTTAGTGAATAGGACTCCTCTACGTAGAAACTTCAGGTCTTTAAAGTTCAAAGGTGGGGAGTCTGTTGTGCTTTTTCCACACACAGTTTGTGGAGGATGATTCGCATGCTAGGTTACGCAGGTATGATTTCACGAGTAGACCTTAGTAGAGGCTCTTTTAAAGTCGAACCCTTACCCAATCAAATGGTTAAATTTTACATGGGTGGAAATGGATTTGGCGTGAGGTGAGAATACTCTACGATGAAATCACTCCAAAAATAGACCCGTTGGACGTTGAGAATAAACTCATATTTGCTACAGATCCTCTATATATATTATTTTTAACAAGTCCTAGATTTTAAAAGTAGGATTTTGAAACGTAATCTCTCCACACCTCTCGGATTCGTCTTGCATACGATGGATTGTTCCATCTGTAGATCTCAGCTTATGTAGGATAGTGTTTGGAGTTGTAAAGAAGACGGCTCTCCTTCAGTTTGAATGAATTAAGCTCAAACTCTAAATCCTCTCCAACTAATTCTTTAAACTCTCTCAGGAGAATCGTGAAAGTCTTTCTAAGACTCCATCAGCCTCACGACTACTACCTCCAGTTGCCGAGTATTCTCAGATAGACAAGTCCAGTTAAAATCGTACAGTTAACTCTACGACTTAAAAGTCCCCTTCAGAGGGCAGGCACATCGCAATTATCATCCCTAAGAGAGACCTTTCTTAACGAGGGGGTTAAAACCAAACCTAACGATGGAGCCGCCTATCGATTCTCCCTTACAATAGTTACTTAGCTTTAAGTAATGCCAGTGGCATATCTACTTCAGACTCTATGGCTGAGATACGCACTATACGCCATTCACCTTTAACATATGCTTTGAGGTTTTAGGCGGTAAAAGTTCTCTGCTGAGTCCTGCCCTGATTATTAAATCCTTAGAAAGCTACCTGTCTTCATCCTCGAGAGAATACTACTATTTGTGGGGAGGGGTAGTCTACGAGGAGGCGGGGCACTCTACTGCAACCAATAAGTTCTAAAGCCCTTACTCGATGGTGTCCATCGAGTATTATATGGGCGCTCTGGTCAACTACAATGGCTTTCTTTAGAAGACCATTTGTTTCAATGCTCTTTATCAAGTTATCCAATATTTTTAAGTCTATGCTTTCGTGGGGTTTTAACAACCATAAAGGCATTAATCTAAGTTTCAAGACCATTTGTCTAGAACCATACTGCTCGTCATTAAATCGTTTGACTCTTTGAGCAGCACGACTCACAATTTATATAACAGTGTTATAGTATTTGCATAAAATTTATAACGCTGTTTTAAAATCATGTAGTTGATTATCATGTTAAACTCCGAGTCCATACGTAGAGATTTTCCAATACTATCCTTACGTAGGGAGGACGGTAAACCTCTAGTCTACTTAGACAATGCTGCTACAACTCTTAAACCGCGTCAAGTCATAAATGCCGTAGTTCGCTATTATGAACGTTACACTGCTAACGTTCATAGGGGTCTGTACAAGTTAGCTCAGGAAGCTACCTCCCTATACGAAAATGCTAGAGAAACTGTTGCTAAGTTTATAAAAGCCGACTCTAGTGAAGTCGTTTTCACGAAAAACGCTACAGAGGGTGTAAACGTAGTAGCTTACGGTTTAAACTGGAATCCAGGCGACGAAGTGATTACAACTGTTATGGAGCACCACTCGAATCTAGTGCCTTGGCAAATCATATGTAATAGGTTCAAAGTTAGGCTTAAATTTCTAGACATTACTGAGGACGGCTATCTTAATGTAGAAAACCTTACGTCCCTCATATCGAAACGCACTAGATTGATAGCTTTAAATCACGTGTCAAACGTACTTGGAACAATAAATCCAGTTGAGGAGATCACCAAATTGGCTCATGAACATGAGGCCTTGGTCCTAATAGATGCCGCTCAGTCAGTTCCACACATTCCCATAGATGTGAGAAGGCTTGGATGCGATTTTCTGGTTTTCAGCGGACATAAAATGCTCGGACCTACGGGCATAGGCGTTCTTTACGTGGATAGAGACGCTTCAGATGCTCTCCAACCAGCTTTTGGAGGAGGTGAAATGATAAGTAGAGTCGACTTAGAGAAGGCTGAGTGGAATGATATGCCGTGGCGTTTTGAACCCGGTACGCCTAACGTCGCTGGAGCTGCGGGTCTCGCAGCAGCCGTTGAATACCTAGAGGAGATTGGGATGGATAATGTGCGGAGGCATGAAATTCAATTAACGGATTTAGCCCTTAAAAGGCTCGGCGATTTAGAATCCGTGGTAGTTTATGGTCCTAAGAAGACTGAGGATAGATGTGGGCTTGTAGCCTTCAACGTTAAAGGTGTTAACAGTCATGATGCCGCACTTCTCCTAGATGAGCTTGAAAACATAGCCGTCAGATCAGGTCTCCATTGCGCTGAACCCCTACATAGAAGACTTAAAGCGCAGAGCTCAGTTAGGGCTTCTTTCTATATTTATAACACACTGGAGGAAGTAGAGCTACTTTGCGATACTGTGGAGAAGATATCTAGACTATCGTAGCTAGCTTTTTCTTTGGATATTGTTCTTTACGAGCTCTGCTACACGCTTGCCTGAAAGCAGCATGCCACCGAATATGGGTCCCATTCTTGGTATTCTATAAAGGGTTGCAACAGCCATCCCAGCAACATAGAGTCCTGGGCAAACTTCACCAGTTTTCTCTACGACAAGCCTCTCCCCCTCCGCTGCCCACATAGACGCCTCCCCGGGTAGAGTTATATTTAGCCCTGGAATCTTCCTAGCAGCTACCGAAAGAACCTCAGCCTCATGCCCAGTGCAGTCTATAACAGCTCTAGCTTTAAATGAAATCGGGTCTACGTGAAGAGCGGCTATTATTGTTGAACTCCATTGGACAACTACTCCGACAACTTTA
>CALKCG010000083.1 GCA_938082915.1 uncultured archaeon
TTTTCTAAACGAAAGGGTTCTAGCCGCACACTGTGTTTGGCTGACGAGGAGAGATATTGAATTATTGGCACGTAAGCGCGTTAAGATTTCTCACTGCCCGATTTCAAACATGAAGCTGGGAGTGGGAGGTGTATCTCCAATTCCGGAACTCATAGAATCCGGAGCGCTCATAACCCTGGGGACGGATGGGCCTGCAAGTAATAATACGCTGGATATGTTTGAAACGATGAAATTTGCCGCTTTGCTTCAAAAGCATAATCGTTGGGACCCGAGCGCTATAAACGCTCATCAGGTCCTCGACATGGCTACGGTTAATGCGAGTGAAAGCCTAGGCCTTGGGGGGGCTGTTGGACGAATTGAAAAGGGTTTTGAAGCAGACCTAATATTGGTAGATATTAAAAGCCCTAGTCTTCAACCGATTCATAACCCAGATAGCTTGATAGCAAATCTCGTATATGCTGCTAAAGGTTTAAATGTAGATACCTTACTCGTTCAAGGTAAACCCTTAATGCTTAGAGGAGTCTTCCAAACTCTAGATGAGGAGGAAGTCTATAGTTTAGTTGAAGAGGCTTTGGATCAACTTGGCATCAAACCTTCCAGTAGCGCTTGACGGTAGGTAACAGAGTTTACATTTGACATGGATTAAAGCCTGTAGAAAACGGTTTTATCTTCCAAGCAAACTTCATCTATTTTCAGGTAACCGGAATCGCCCAGCCATATTGGTTTAGCTTTTCTAATGCATAAGCGTTTGCTGAAGAACGGTGCATCTAAAACAAGTGTTTCATACTCGCCCCCCTCTCCTAAGAGGTTAAAGCGATACTTGGAAGCTAACCGACTGAAATCTTTAAGGGAATTGACATCTAGAATCTTGCCCAACCATTCCTCCGTCAAACCTTCAGCTGCTACGCCTACGACCATTATTAGAAATCCGAGCTCTAACATTTCCCTTAAAATCCAGTCGGTTTTCTTACCCCACAACGGGGTGAGACTTTTAAGCCCAAGCCTCTCACAAATGGAGTCTATCAGACTCTTCTGGTAGGAACTTGCAGAAACACCTGAAACAACAGAATCTACATGAAAACACTCGACCGCCTCTTTAAGCATGCAATAGAGACCTTTTAGACTACTGTGGACAGAGTCTGCAATCCTCCTCGCGAGGAGTGGCTTGTCCATAGCTTTAGCTTGAAGCTTCGTAAGCTCTACGGCGGGATAATGGAAAACCCAAGATTTAACACTCTCAGGGATAAAGGTTACAAGACACGATACTTCAAAACCCTGATTTATGGAAACCCATAGGGCATAGAGGCTATCTTTACCACCTGAAAAAAGGACGGCGGCTTTCAAACTACCAAAACCTGGAGGATTTAAATTCTTTAAGGTTTGCCCCACAGTACGGGCAATATATGGCTTCCGGAGGGATTTTAGCCCTACAATATGGACAGACGTTTGGGGGCGGTTTTTGCGGAGGGGTTATACGGCTTTTAATGTAAGAGCCGACGAGTCCTCCTCCAAACCCTATGCCGAGCTGTATTAGGAAACTTATCGCAGATAGTAGTAGAAGCATTGGCAAGCCTAACGATGCTATTTCCGAAATCTCCGGAGGTATTTTCAGCAAACCCATCCGAACTAAAACAGCTTGTATAGGCGGTCTCACCAGTAGAGTATCTACAACCGCGGTTATGGCCCCCATTTTACCACCATCCTTCATAGGCTCTATGAAGAAGCTTCCGGCAACTAAACCTCCTAAAAACGGGGAGATCAAAACGATATCTGAGTAGCCAGCCGTCAGTAGAATCATAAAGTCTAAAACTGCGCATGTAGCAATACCCGACAGTACAGCTAGTCCAGTTCTGGATTTCATTTCCAAGATTTAGAGGAAAATCGACGATTTAAGTGTTTAGCTCATCAAGGATATATTTAAGTCTTGCATTAGGTCAAATTCTAATGGGTGTCTAACTATTAGATGGGAGTTATAAAAAACTTTGAAAGTTTGATTTCCAACGGTTTAACCGATGGAGATAGGAGAGCTAGAGCCATCTGCCTAAACATTTTAAATAAAGTTCTAGAAGAGGCAAATCCAACGAATATGATAAGGTTAAGCGTTAAGAGAAACGGTTCAATACTTAACATGGGAGACTTAACGCTTAACCTCGATCATTTCAAACACGTTTACCTGGTCGGTTTTGGTAAAGCCAGCCATCTCATGGCCTCAACCATGGAACAACTCATAGGGGATAGAATCAGCAGAGGCTTCATAAACGTACTCAAAGGTGTGGAGTTTAAATCTTCAACTGGTAAAATTGACCATATAGAAGCAAGCCATCCAATACCTGACGTTAATGGTCAGAAAGGTGCGGAAGAAATCGTGAGAATTGTTTCAGAGGCTTCAGAACACGATCTAGTGATATGCCTTATTTCGGGCGGTGGATCCGCCATGACGCCGATGCCTGCGGATGACATATCGCTCGAGGAAAAACAGCAGGTTACACGGCTTCTTCTTAAAAGTGGAGCAAGTATAAACGAGGTTAATGCCGTCAGAAAACACATATCAGCCTTTAAAGGTGGACTACTAGCTAAATATGCATATCCGGCTAGAGTTTTAAGTTTAATAATATCAGACGTAGTAGGAGACAGATTAGACGTCATTTCATCTGGACCTACATCGCCAGATGCCTCAACCTTTCAAGATGCTTACCGTGTGCTTATTAAATACGGTTTATGGGATCGTATACCGGAATCGGTCAGAAGACGGGTAGAAGCTGGTTTGAGGGGAGAAGTGGAGGAGACCCCAAAACCAGGAGATAAAATCTTTGAAAAAGTCCATAATTTCATAGTTGGAAGCAATAGATTGGCCTGTAGAATAGCTGCTAAAACGGCTAACGAGCTTGGTTTAAATTCGGCTATCTTATCCTCCAAAGTCGAGGGGGAGGCTAGACACGTAGGTACAGTATACGGCAGTATACTCGTTGAAGAAGCTTTAGAAAACAGCCCCATTGAGAAACCTGCAATTATAATCGCTGGTGGTGAAACTACAGTTACAGTTAAAGGGACCGGGATTGGAGGTAGAAATCAAGAGCTTGTTCTTTCAGCATCCATGAAAATACAGGGTCTTAAAAACGTTGCAATAGCATCTATTGGAACAGATGGAATTGACGGTCTAACTGATGCGGCTGGAGCCATAGCTGATGGTAAAACTGTTCAAAGAACGTTTGAAGCGAACTTAGACCCAGAGGAGTATCTCGTTAATAATGACTCTTATAACTTTTTTAAGAAGCTGGGTGACTTCATATTTACAGGACCTACAGGTATGAACATAATGGACATAACCATCATGGTAGCATTAAAGTAGCTTAGGATTAGGTGATTTTACATGTATACTAGTTGCGTAGGAAGTTTTCCAGTAGAATTCCGTAGAGAATCTGTGGAAGCGATTGCGAAAGATATGCATAGTATCGGTTTAACGCATCCCAGCTATCCGCAACTCAGAGATTTCATAGCCATGTTTCTCGACCCTTTGTCTTCTCAAGAATTCATTTGCAAAAACGGCTTAGATTACGTGTTTTTGTCCGACGGGGTTGGAGAATTGGAGAAAGCAGATATACCTGTACCCTTCGAAGCCCTATGGTTTATAGAATACATTAGGAGGCATCATCTAAATTTTGCAGGCTTAAGAGCGCCTGTAACTGGAGTTTTTACGTTGGCTTCACGGATCTATCGGTCTAAGAAACCACATTCAATAAGAGAATCTCTAATGAACGATTTGATGTTCTTAGAGGGTTTAGCCTTCGCCATATCGAATCTGATACGTAAACTTGAGGATTTAGGGTATAATCTAATAGTAGTCGATGAACCTATTCTTTCAGTTGTCTACGGAGGTGGAATATCGTTACTTAAACATAAGAGTGGAGATGTTTTAAGAATATTTGGAAAATTTAAAACGCATAAGTCTATCTTAGGTATACACGTGTGTGGCAGAATTTCACCAGCCCTATCCAAACTGCTTTTAGAATCTAACTTTACGCTTCTAGACCATGAATTTAAAGATATACCGGAGAATTTTAAAAATTTAAACCCGGAGGAAATCAAGGAATCGGATAAGCTGTTATCTGTAGGCTGCGTATCTTCTAAGAAGGTTAAAGTTGAAGGAATTGAAGAAGTTTTAAGTACTTTATCTAAAGCGGTAAACCTCTATGGTGATAAAGTCTACATGGCTAAGCCGGATTGTGGATTTAGAGGTTTAAGAGGTATTTTACCTGAGGATGAAGCGTATAAAGTCAGCATTATGAAGCTTAAAACGATCGTTGAAACTGTGAAAAGACTTAATTAGTGTAAGCCCACATTATGGTTAAGGGTGAGCTGGATGGCTAAGGTTTTAGTGGTCTATTATTCGCGCGGAGGAAACACGCGAAAGCTTGCAGAAATGCTTACAACAGCGCTTAGAGAGGAAGATTTAGAAGTCTGCATGAAAACGGTGTTAGATACAAAAGTTGAAGAACTTTTAGAATATGAGGGGATTGCCATAGGCTCCCCAACCTACTACGGTCAAATGGCGGGAGAAGTTAAAAGGTTTCTAGATGAAACCGTTAGACTTCACGGCAAACTTGATGGTAAAGTTGGCTTAGCTTTTACAACGGCTGGCGGATATGGAACTGGAGGAGAAACAACCCTATTATCGATCATACAGGCCATGTTAATCCACGGTATGATTGTTCAAGGAGACCCAGAAGATTTACATTATGGAATAATAATAAGGGGAATGCCTAAAGATGAAGACTTTGATGCTGTTAAGTCTAAAGTCAAAAGATTTGCTATGTTGATTAAAAAATTGAAGATTGAAGCTTAACTTCATATTACTAAGAATACTTATACACTCATCTGTTGAGAGAAATATTTATTAGAGACTGAACACTATCTAGCTTAGCTGCTTCTAAGTAGGTTTAAATATGAGCACTCAACAAAAAATCAAGTTTGATATCTTTCAACATGAGCTTGTTCCTAAACATAGCATTTTAACAAAAGATGAAGTGGAGGATCTTCTAAGAAGATATCACATTGAGGAATATCATCTTCCAAAGATTAGAGTTAGAGACCCAGCTGCTTTACTCATAGGTGCTAAACCTGGAGATGTTATTAGAATTGTTAGAAGAAGTCCTACGGCTGGGTTAGCTATATTTTATAGGTTTGTTGTAGGTGGTTAAAATGTATACGCAAGAAGATATGTGGCTTTTAATGAAGGCTTTCTTCCAAGAGAAAGGCTTAGTTAGACAACATTTAGACTCTTACAATGAATTCGTTGAAAAAGGACTGCAGCAGATTATAGATTCCATTGGTGGTGTAGAGATACCTATTAGCGGTGGCAACCTCTATATAAGGTTTGGTGAAATCAGCATAGGTAGTCCAAGAATTACAGAAGTTGATGGATCATCTCATGAAATCACCCCGCTTGAATGCAGACTTAGAAACCTCACATACGCAGCGCCTCTCTTTTTAGAGATGACACCAATATTGAACGGAAAGACCATAACCACCGATACCGTTCATATTGGCGATTTACCGGTTATGCTTAAATCTGAAATTTGTCCTTTAAGTAAAATGACTAGGGAAGAACTCTTAGAAATTGGCGAAGACCCTGATGACCCAGGTGGCTATTTTATAATAAATGGCTCTGAGAGGCTTATTATAGGTTTTGAAGACCTTGCCCCTAACAGGGTTATTGTAGACATCGATAGAAGCACTTCCAGGCTTGTCTATAGGGCTAAAGTTTTTTCCACAACTGTTGGCTTTAGAACGAGAGTTGAAGTTAAGCTTAAATCTGACGGAGCTATATACGTTTCAATACCTGGTGTACCAGTAGAACTCCCATTTGTAGTATTAATGAAGGCTCTTGGAGTTGAAAAAGACAGTGAAATTGCAGAAATGGTTTCGCCAGACCCTGCAATTATAGACCAGCTTGAACCTTCATTCGATAAAGCCCCTAGAATTGAGAGCACTGAAAAGGCTATAATTTTCATAGGAAATAAAATTGCATATGGTCAAGATGAAGCACGTAGAATACAGAGAGCAAATTCAATACTGGATAACAACTTGTTCCTACACTTAGGTACAGTCCCCGAAGCTAGACTTACTAAAGCTAGATACTTGGCGGAAATAGCCTGCCGGCTTATAGAACTTAAACTCGGCTTGAGAGTAGAAGATGATAAAGACCATTACGCTAACAAACGTATTAGACTTTCAGGTCCCCTACTTGCAGACCTATTTAGATCCATATTTCGAGACATGATTAAAGATATGAGTTATCAACTTGAACGCTTATCTGCTAAGAAGCTTGTAAATGAATCTATTAAATTGGCCATTAGACCCGGCATTCTAACGGAGAGAATGCAACACGCTATTGCCACAGGTAATTGGGGTAGAAACAGAGTCGGTGTTAGCCAACTCTTAGATAGGACGAATATACTCTCAACGCTTAGCCACTTACGTAGATTACAATCTCCTTTAAGTAGAAGTCAACCAAACTTTGAAGCTAGAGAGCTTCATTCAACGCATTTCGGCAGATTATGTCCAGTTGAAACCCCAGAAGGGTCAAACTGCGGTCTTGTCAAAAACCTAGCTCTCATGGCTACAATATCGGTCTCAGCGGATGTAGAGCAGGTTTGCAAAATTTTGAAGGATTTAGGATGCATTCCAGTTGAGGATGTAGATAGGGAAACCCGTATTAGAGGCGTGAAGGTTTACGTCGATGGAACGTTGCGCTTCTATACTTTGAAGCCTGAGAAACTTGTAAGAGATTTTATACGATATAGACGTAGAGGACGTGTAAGCACTGAGGTAAACATAGCGTATCTTAAAGCTAAGAATGAGGTTCAAGTTAACTGTGACGCAGGTAGATGTAGAAGACCCCTGATAGTCGTTGAAAACGGTACTCCGCTACTTAAACAAGAACATTTGAATGCTTTAAAAAGGGGACTATTAAAGTGGGAAGACCTCGTAAAGATAGGCGTCATAGAGTATTTAGACGCTGAAGAAGAAGAAAACGCCTACATAGCTTTGAAAGTTGAAGACATTAAACCTGAAACAACCCACTTGGAGATAAGCAACTTCACCATTCTCGGGATATGCGGTTCAATCATACCTTTTGCTGAACATAACCATTCGCCTAGAAACAGCTATGAGGCGGCTATGGCTAAACAAGCTATAGGCGTATATACGTCAAACTACTTTCTGAGGATGGATTCTAGGGCGCATTTCCTACACTATCCACAAAAGCCTCTAGTAGAGACCAAGTCTATGGAAATTATGGGCTTTCATAGGAGACCAACTGGTCAGAATATGGTAGTCGCCATTTTAACGATGGGTGGATATAACATGGAGGACGCCATAATATTCAATAAACATTCCATAGATAGGGGGTTGGCGAGGTCTTCATTCTTCCAACTTTATGAGGCTGAATGTTACCAATACATGGGAGGGGAGAGGGATTCTATCGAAGTACCATCAAGCGGAATGAGAGGATACATGGGTGATGAACACTATAGAGTTTTAGAAGAAGATGGAATAGCAAGTGTTGAAAGTGAAGTTCAAGGTGGTGATGTTCTAATCGGTAGGACAAGCCCACCCAGATTCATAGAAGAGTATAGAGAATTGGAGGCTAAAGGTCCATCTAGAAGAGATACTTCAATAACGTTAAAACCATCTACAAGGGGAATTGTAGACACGGTTGTAGTAACTGAAACGTCTCAGGGCAATAAGATAGTTAAAGTGAAAGTTAGAAGCAATAGAATACCTGAAATAGGAGACAAGTTCGCTTCTAGACATGGCCAAAAAGGAGTCATAGGAATGGTCTACCCATCTGAGGATATGCCGTTTACAGAAGATGGAGTTGTCCCCGATGTTATAATAAACCCGCATGCTTTTCCATCTAGGATGACTATAGGTCAACTTCTAGAGTCGTTATTCGGTAAAGCTGCTGCCCTTATGGGTAGACCCGTGGATGGATCTGCATTCCAAGAGGAGAAAATTGAGGACGTAGAAGCCGTGTTGAAACACTACGGTTTTGAACCCACTGGTAAAGAGGTTATGTATAGTGGTTTAACCGGTGAGAAACTTGAGGCTAAAGTTTACATAGGTGTTGTCTATTATCAGAGGCTGCATCATATGGTAACCGATAAGATTCATGCTAGAGCCAAAGGGCAAGTCCAAATGCTTACAAGACAGCCGACGGAAGGTAGAGCGAGGGGTGGAGGGCTAAGGTTTGGTGAAATGGAGAGGGATTGCTTAATAGGATATGGTGCAGCTATGCTTATCAAAGATAGAATGCTAGAGGAGTCTGATAAATTTACAGCGTATGTCTGTACGAAATGTGGACTTTTAGCCTACTATGATTCAAAGACGGGTAAATATGTCTGTAGGGTCTGTGGGGAGGGTGCTAAAATCCATCCGATGGTCATGCCTTACGCATTTAAACTTCTCCTTCAGGAACTTATGAGCATGTGTATTGCTCCTAGAATCATAGTTGAAGAGGGGGTTTAACATGACTTTAGAAACATATAAGAATGTAACCGGGGTAAAATTCGGTTTACTTTCACCCCATGAAATTAGGAAAATGTCTGTGGTGGAGATTCGGACGGCTGATACGTATGATGAAGACGGCCTACCAATACCAACTGGACTTATGGACAGTAGACTTGGCACGTTGGAGCCTGGACAGAGATGTGCGACATGTGGAAATACTGCAATATCATGCCCCGGGCATTTCGGTCATATAGAGCTTGCAGTTCCCATAATACATATCGGTTTTGTTAAGTACATTCAAGAGCTTCTAACGATTACTTGTAGGGAGTGCGGTAGAGTCCTCATTCCAACAGATAAAGTTGAAGAATTTCGGAATAGAATGGAGCAACTTAAAGATGCATATGGAGAAGTTTCAAGGGATTTCTTTGACAGCGTTAAGAAAGAAGCTAGAAAAAGGTCGGAATGCCCCCATTGTGGAAGTACACAATATCGTATAGAGCTTGTAAAGCCTACGTCGTTCTACGAACACCAGAAAGATGGAGGTGTTACGAGATTAGATCCAAGCACCATAAGAAGTAGACTCGAAAGAATACCTGATGAAGATCTTAAACTTTTAGGGTATGATCCATCTTTAGCGAGACCTGAGTGGGCGGTTCTTCAAGTTCTTCCGGTTCCACCAGTTTATGTTAGGCCATCTATAACGCTTGAAACAGGTATAAGGTCTGAAGATGATTTAACCCATAAACTCGTAGATATTATACGTATTAACGAGAGGCTTAAGGAAGCTATTGCAAGTGGGGCTCCAACGGTTATAAGAGAAGAGCTTTCAGACCTTCTTCAGTACCATGTAACTACTTATATAGATAATGAAACTTCAGGAATCCCCCCATCTAGACATAGGTCTGGTAGAGCGCTTAAAACTTTAAGTCAGAGGCTTAAAGGGAAGGAGGGGAGGTTTAGATTAAACCTTACAGGTAAAAGAGTCGACTTTTCGGCTAGAACCGTCATATCTCCTGACCCGTGTTTAAGCATAGATGAAGTAGGGGTTCCAATAGATATAGCCAAGAAACTTACGATTTCAGAACGGGTCACCCCTTGGAATATAGAGGAAATGAAGAGGCTGGTCATAAATGGGCCTGACAATTATCCTGGAGCACTATACATAATTAGACCAGACGGTAGGAGAATTAGGCTCGATTTTGTAACCGATAGAGGTAGGCTGGCGGATGAATTGCAACCCGGCTACATTGTTGAACGGCATATTAAAGATGGTGAAATTGCGCTATTTAACCGACAACCATCGCTTCATAGAATATCGATAATGGCGCATAGAGTTAAAGTCCTACCCTATAAGACGTTTAGACTCCACTTAGCAGTATGTATACCGTATAATGCTGACTTCGATGGAGATGAAATGAACCTTCATATTCCGCAAAGTGAGGAGGCTCGATCTGAGGCCCGTCTACTTATGCAGGTTCAAGATCAGATAATATCTCCCAGGTATGGAGCACCTATAATAGGTTCAACTAGAGATTTCCTAACGGCAGCGTACCTTCTCACCCGGAAAGACACATACGTTAATAGAGATCAATTATGTACTCTTTTAGCAGCCATAGGTTATGATGGAGAAATTCCCCTTCCTGCTAAAACAGAGCCGGAACCATTATGGAGCGGTAAGCAAGTTTTCAGCCTACTTTTACCTAAAGACTTCAACTACTTTGGCAAGGCAGCTGTATGTAAACATAAACATGCATCTCCGGATGAAGACTGCCCATTAGAAGGCGTAGTAGTCGTTAAGAATGGACAATTAATTAAAGGTGTTATAGACAAAAACTCTATAGGAGCTGAAAGGGCGGAAACACTGTATCATAGGATAGTTAGAGACTATGGCACGGCGTTTGCTGCTGAGTTTCTCAATAAACTCTGCAGACTACTGAACACGTTTATAACGATTAGAGGATTTAGCTTTTCTCTAGACGAACTTAACCTACCTGACAATATTAAAGAATCTATACGTCAGGTTATAGAAGAGTCTGAGAAAACGGTCCATCAACTGATCAATGAATATAGGAAAGGTACGTTGAGGAGGGTACCTGGAAAGACTATGGAAGAGTCGCTTGAGATCCTCATAATGAATGAGCTTTCCAAAGCTAGAGACCGTTGTGATGAAATCGCTTCCTCCTCATTAAGTTTAAACAATCAAGGCATAGTGATGGTTAAATGTGGAGCTAGAGGATCCGAACTTAATATTGGTCATATGACTGCTTGTCTAAGTCAACAGTCTGTTAGAGGAAAGAGAATTCCATGTGGATATATTGAAAGGGCTTTGCCGCATTTCCGGTGGGGCGATCAAAGTCCGAAAGCTAGGGGTTTCATAGAATCATCCTTCTATGAAGGTTTATCTCCAATAGAGTTCTTCTTCCACTCCATGGCGGGTAGGGAGGGTTTAATCGACACCGCTGTTAGAACTCAGCAAAGTGGCTATATGCAGAGGAGGCTTATTCATGCACTCGAATTTCTGAGGGTTGAATATGATGGGACGGTTAGAACAACCGACGGTGAAATAGTACAGTTTAAGTATGGTGAGGATGGAGTAGACCCGTCTAAGAGCGATCACGGTAAAGCAGTGAATCTGCAACGCCTCTTGGAGAGAATGGATATCAAGGAGGGGAGTACGCCTCTTAGACTCAGCGAAATCGATGAGATTTTGGAGAAGTATAATAATAGACTTACGCATTTCTACATTTCAATCCTTAGAAAGCTGATACGTGAAAAGCGTTTAAGTAGAGAAGATGCCACTAGGCTAGTAGAGGCTACAGTAGAGGAGTTTGAAAAATCCCAAGTGGATCCTGGGGAAGCTGTTGGTGTTGTAGCGGCTCAATCTATAGGCGAGCCAGGTACGCAAATGACTCTTAGAGTATTCCACTTCGCTGGCGTTAGGGAGAGGGATGTAACTTTAGGGTTACCGAGGCTTCTAGAGATCGTTGATGCTAGGAAGAACCCTTCAACTCCAATCATGACAATAAGACTCGATGAAGAACATGAAGTCGATAGAGATAAAGCTTTTAAAGTAGCTCAACTCCTCACTTACACTACCGTAGGTGACTTGGCAGCTAAAGGCGAATACCGAATAGACTTAGAAGAGGGAATTGTCGGGATTAAAATCGACAGGTCTCTTATGGAGAGTAGAGGGGTGACGGTTGAAGACTTAAAGAACTTAACGATCACCAATGCAACAATAGAGTTTTCAGGTGATGAACTTATCATTAAACCCAAGTCCGCTATGGATATTTCATGGTTAAAGAAGCTTATTAACAGGGTGATGAAGCTTGGTGTAAAAGGAGTACCTGGAATCAATAGAGTCCAAGTTGTTACGGAGGGAGATAAGTGGGTTATTCAAGCCGATGGATCAAATCTAAGCGGAGTTATTCAAGTTCCAGGTGTGAACCCAGCTAAGACACTAACTAACAATATCTACGAAATCTATGAAACGCTCGGCATTGAGGCTGCTAGAAACGCCATTATAAGAGAAGCTAAAGACGTTTTTGAAGGTATAGGTGGTGGTTTAGACCTTGACATTAGACACCTCATGCTTGTAGCAGACGTTATGACTACCACAGGTAAAATCCGTCAAGTCGGTAGACACGGTGTAACTGGTGAAAAGTCGAGTATATTAGCTAGAGCGGCGTTTGAAATAACCGTTTCAAGTATTATAGATGCTGCAGTGAGGGGGGTTGAAGATGCACTTAAAGGTGTCACGGAAAACATTATAGCTGGTCAAGATATGAAGGTGGGAACGGGCATAGTGGACATATACATGACGCCTAATCCACCTTCAAGAGGCGAGTGAAATGGTTGATGTAAATAAGGCCATATACAGTGCTGTAAAAACAGGGAAAGTTATATTGGGTTCTAGAAGGTCTCTCAATCTTCTTAAGATGGGAAAAGCCAAGCTTGTGATAGTTGCATCAAATATTCCAAAAGACTTAAGAGAGATTGTCGATTACTATACCAAGTTGACGTCAATACCAGTCTACACGTATAAAGGTACGAGTATGGACTTGGGGCATACATGTGGAAAACCATTTCCCGTTATGATGATAGCTATTAGAGAACCAGGTAGTTCAAACATAATGGAGCTGGTGGGGAAACATGAAGAATGATGGTATAAGGCTTACGGCTGAAGAAATGGGGTTGATAAACATAGTTGAAAGTTTAACTGGGGCTAAATGTAGAGACTGTTTAATAGACCCCGATAGTGGTAGAGTAACTTTCATAGTAGAAGAAGGAGACATGAAACTCGCCTTAGGTAAGAAAGGTTCTAACGTCAAACTCATACGGAGGCTTCTTAAACGTGAAGTGGACTTTCTAGAGTATTCTCCAACCCCTGAAGTTTTCATAGCGAAATCGCTTACACCAGCTAGAGTCAGAGAAGTTAGAATAACTGAGAAGCCTAATGGTGAGAAATTAGCGGTTATAACTGTAGAGCCTAAAGATAAAGGCCTTGCTATAGGTAAAAACGGTAGAGTCATCGAAAGGACTAGAAAGTTGGCTCGAAGATATTT
>CALKCG010000084.1 GCA_938082915.1 uncultured archaeon
TGCCGGAGGGGGCTGGTCTAATAGAACTTCTCGAAGGTCTCGAGAAGAAGTTCGGCTGGCCGTTTAAGAGGGAGTTTATAGACGAATCTACGGGCGACTTAAGCAATAAAGTTGTAGTTCTGGTGAATAAGATCCCCCTACGTAGAAACTTCAGGCCTTTAAAGTTTAAAGGCGGAGAACTCGTCGTACTCTTCCCACATACGGTCTGCGGGGGATGACTTCATATGCTAGGCTATGCAGGTAAAGTATTACGAGTGGACCTCACCAGGGGGCTTTTTAAAATCGAGCCTTTACCTGAGCAAATGGTTAGATTCTACATAGGTGGTAATGGGTTCGGCGTGAGAATACTCTACGACGAAGTCCCTCCGGGGACAGACCCATTGGGCATTGAAAACAAGCTTGTATTCGCCACAGGGCCATTGTGTGGAACGCCGATACCTATAGCCGTCAAATTCGGCGTATTTGCTAAATCGCCTTTAACTGGCATTCTGGGCGAATCCTATTCTAGTGGCCTCTTCAGCGAACATCTTAAAAAAGCCGGATACGACGTCTTAATAATTGAGGGGAAATCCGAGAAGCCCGTTTTTCTAAAGATATTTGATGATGATATAGAGCTCTGTGATGCGAGTGACATCTGGGGAGCTACATGCTGGGATGCTGAAGACTCTCTGCGAAGCGATTTAGGTGAAAAAGTATTGGGCGTTTTAACCATAGGACCTGCTGGAGAAAACCTTGTCAGATACGCTTGTATAACGAGCGACCGTTACAGGCAAGCTGGTAGATGTGGGCTTGGAGCAGTTATGGGCGTAAAGAGACTGAAGGCTATAGCTGTCCACGGTTCGGGGAAAATCGAAACTGCCGATTTAGACGGCGTTTTAAATATCGCTAGAGAAATAGTTGAAAAATCTAAGGGTGCTGGAATTGAGCATCATAGGGTTTACGGCACGTTAGGGACACTTGAAATAGCTAATCTTCAAGAAGCACTTCCAACTAGAAACTGGACGTATGGCTTCTTCGAAAAAGCCGAAGACATAGACGCTGAGTATATGCTTAGAAACACTCTTGTTAGAGACGTCGGCTGCTTAGAGAAATGCCCTATAAAATGTGGAAAATATAACGTTGTCAAAGATGGGCCGTTCAAGGGGACCGCCATAGTCGGACCAGAGTACCAGAGTACCTACGCTCTAGGTCCCAACTGCCTCATAGGTGATTTTAAAGCCATAATTAAGGCTAACGAACTCTGCGATAAGTTAGGCATAGATACTATCAGCGGAGGTTGCACAGTGGCATTTGCCATGGAATGCTTCGAAAGAGGGCTTTTGTCTGAAAATGATGTGGGGTTTAAGCTCAACTTCGGAGACCCGGAAGCCCTTATGAAGCTTTTAGAGCTTATAGCATATAGGAGGGGTATAGGCGACCTTTTAGCCGAGGGCTCTAAAAGGGCTTCTGAAAAATTGGGGGCTGAAGCTTTAGCTGTCCATGTTAAAGGGTTGGAATGCCCAGGATACGATGCTCGTGTACTTAAAGGGACGGCCTTGCAGTATGCGGTTTCAAGTAGGGGGGCTTGCCACTTGAGAGCTAGAGCTCAAGTACCAGAGTTAACGGGAGCTGTTGACCGTTTGGAAGTCGAAGGTAAAGGTAGACTTGTTAAAGAGAGAGAGGACTTATTCACCGTCTTCGATTCGCTCATAGTATGTAAATTCGCCCTACCGATATTTGATATATCCGATGCTGTTAAAGCTTATAGATGCGTCACCGGCATCTACTTGACCGAGGGGGAACTCCTAACGACGGGTGAAAGAATAACAAACCTCGAGAGGCTTTTCAATGTACGTGAAGGAGCAACACGTAAATGGGATACGTTACCTGAAAAAGTATCTTCTTATCCGAACCGAGATGTTTTAACATCTAAAGAAGAGCTCGACGCCATGCTCAACGAATACTATAGGCTTAGAGGATGGGATCTAGAAACAGGTAAACCAACGGTTGAAACGCTTAAAAGACTCAATCTGCTTTAGTAGTGGCTTACGCGGCATCCAAAGCTCTTAAGAATGATTTATTCAATCTTTAACTCATCTAGCGCCCATTCTAGCAATTCCATACCATCTGCCCGACTTTATACCCTTCGCATAAATGCGACAGTTCTGAAAACATCCTATTTAGTCCTATTGAGGCTAAGTATAAACTTTTAACGATCACCTGCTTGCTTCTCGAGAAAGACTAATATTTAAGGACTCTAAAGATATCTAGAGATGGTGGGCCCGTGGCGCAGAACCTCGCCTAGTATAGGCGAGGCATAGGCGGGGTGTGCAAGCAGGACAGCGCATCGGCCCTCTAAGCCGGGGGTCGTGGGTTCAAATCCCACCGGGCCCGTTTTTCTGGAAACAAGTTTGGGCTTATTTTTTCCTTTCCATCGATACTAATACTATTGTTGGAAGTGCTAGTACCCGGCTTACCGTAGTAATTATAAACCTAGGTTTAATTGGGATTTTTTCACTGTTAGATTTAGGGTAATCTCCAGATTCTTCATAAGTTTTCCTTTTTATAGTAGTCGTCACCAGTGATATATCTCTCTAGAGTTTTTAATTACCTTACGTACAGTTCGTGCATCTAGACGTTCTACTCCTGGTCTTGTAGCATATTCATCAGCATAATCGCTTCTGCAAAGTTCTAATTTCATTTCAATCGGTGGTTTGAGAATAAAAGGCTTAAACACTCCAGTTTCAATGCGTTGAATAGCCCTCATAGCCGCGTCATGTATCATCTTATGGGCAAGCTTAGGAGAAGTACACTTAGCTCTATTCCTGCCAAGCCCCTCTTTAACAGAAACCAATTCGATATTTCCGAAGAAGCTACGGGCCTCTTCACATGCTACTCCATCTCCCGTAGTCATAATGACTAGTACACCGAAAGCACCGGCATATGCTCCTGCTTGACCAATTTCACCAAACTTTCTCCCGTTAACGTAAAAGTTAAACCATGAAGTCGATGACTGGGTATGACCTAGGAATCCATTCAATGTTCCAGCCATCGCATGGCAACCAACCTATATTAACACGTTGAAAGATTCGTCAAGACTTAGCA
>CALKCG010000085.1 GCA_938082915.1 uncultured archaeon
CCATACAAGAATCTAGAGGTGCTAGGCACTGTTAAAAGAAATTTTTATGGTTGAATTTAGCTTAAAAATCCATAAACACTCTATAACGGCTTAATATCCCATGGAAAAATGATAGGGGGAGGGATAGGTTGCGTAAAAGTAAGCCTTCACGAATTACATTAATAGATAAAACACTAGATGAAACAGTTTTTTCTAACTGTAGTTGAAACCTGGAAACTCAAAGCTAAGCCCATTCTTCACAAGTGAGGGAGAATGGATAATAATAACACAATTTAAAAAATCCTAGATTTTGCTTCTAGAGCGTTTTCTAGTCACTGTGAGCTCGTTATTTTCATAGTGCCTTTTCAATAGATCTAGAAAATACCTCGCATCCACACTTCCAATACTTCACGTTTATCCCTCAGCAAACAATAACTTATATTCAAGAGTATTTGGAGGAAAGGGTTAAGCAGGGCGAGGAGCTGAGTAGGGATTCTTCGTTGCTGGGCTTTGACCCAAGAGGGGTTAAAAAGAACAGGTTTTTGAGGACTACGCTTGTGAGGAGGGATATTCGCGAAGCTATTTTAAGGGCTGGGTTCAGCTGAGGCCTTATGTGCTCCGGGCTTACTGCGATACAAACATGATGACAGCAGAGTCAAAAGGCAAAATAAGCCATCCCTACCTCCAGTTTATTATGGGGCATAAGGGCGACATAGAAGCCAGATACAGCACGAATAAAGACGTGCTACCGCCTAGGACATGCGAAAGGCCTACAAAGAATGCGAACCCTTCCTAAGCACGGCAACACAGCCCCTAGAATAATCCAGCATAATAAAAGAAGCCAAGATAGAAGCCCTCAAAAGTATGGCTAAAAGCCTATTAGAATAGACCTTCTTGATGCTAAGGTTGCAAAGGAAGTCGCACGCCCTTAAACGACTTGAAGAAGTGAAAACAAAAATAAAAGGGAAGAGGAATAAGAGGTAAATGTGGTGAATCATATTGGCGCATAAAGTAGTTCGGTTTCTGTAGTATTCACATCTGTGTGAATTTACTGGATCATGTGATACTGTGCATGTGCCTTCTCTGATTGCAGTTGGTCTGCGAGAGTTTTCGCCTGATATTTTGCTGCTTCCTCTCCTACGTCTCCGTTCAGGATTTTTACGCCCTTTGGAATTTTGGAAACATCAAACAGCATTCTCTCATGTAGGTTAAATTGATAGTTCTTTGGCTGATATTCGTTAAATGCTTTGACAGCTACAATGGCTAAGTTGTAGTTATTGTCCATTTGATAGGCTCTTTTTGTGCTCGCTTGGCCAGGTCCCATCATAAAGATGATAAAGTTAATCATTATATTTAAAATCTATCTATTCTGAAACTATAACAGCAGGCATATGCCTAGTGTTGTGGGTTTGGCCATGCGATAGCTCAGCAATGTTTAAGTTATTTACGGCTTATGGTAAAGAAATGTGGGATGGGGGTTGTTTCAATCATGGAATCTATTTTTGACTTGGTTAAGGCGGTTATAACCTTATTCATTATTATTGATCCTTTAGGGAACATTCCAATTTTTATTAGTTTAACGAAGGGGGTGGCGAAAGAGGATAGGCGGAAGGCTTTTCGCAACGCTATATCTACTGGTTTTATTATCTTGCTATTCTTTGCGCTTATCGGGGAGCGCATATTCGTCCTTTTTGGAATATCTCTCCATAGTTTTATGATCGCTGGAGGCATGTTGCTTTTAATAATTTCAATAAGGATACTTGTTCGCGGAGAATGGGAAAAGAGTTCAACCGCACCTGAACGCATAGGTGTAGTCCCCATCGGCTTCCCCCTTCTTGTGGGTCCCGGGGCTATAACTACTACAATCTTAACCCTTCAAACATCAGGCGTGATAATTACAATTATAGCAGTTTTAATAGTGTTTGCAGTAGTGCACATTATTCTCAGGCTTATTGATCCCATATACAGTTTTTTGGGAAGTTCCGGCTCGCTGGTCATATCTGGGCTAATGGCTCTGTTAACAGCCGCCATAGGCATTCAGTACATGTTGAACGGTATTCTATGGTATCTTAGGATGTCATGAAAAAAGGCTACACGAAGAAGAATGGGGCTCATCTGCGTTTTAACATTTATTTTTATCTTTTCATTCGAAACAGTTATTCAAAGTCGTCTATGTGACTACCCCACCAGGCGCATCTTCCGGTGATTCGGAGCAGTTATGAAAATGAAGCCGCATCGAACATATTTGTCGAAAAGCCCTAGCCTCAAAATTTTGAAAAGTAAAAAGCCTTACAGCCTCGCCATGAAAACGGCAGCACAATGGTTGGATATTTGAGGCGTTTTTACGCCACTTTTATGAAGACTAAAGAGCTCCTTGAACAAAAGAGGGTTAAGTACGCATATCTCTTTGATGGCGAGGGTTCCGACGCTGGTTTGATAATCTTGCAGCTAAATCCCATTATCATTCTTAAATCATTGAAGAATATATGGAATACCTGTTTTCTCAGACATCTCCTCTTGAACAAGTATCAGTCTTTCAGCTTCCCTTCTATTGAAGAGTCCTGAAGACTTATCCTGAACTATCCTATGCCCCTCGTAGAATATGCTTCCAATAAAACTGTAGGCAATTCCAGGTTGCCTACCGACTTTAACTTTTCCAATTTCAAAAATACTCTGTGTCCTTTCAAACTTAAACAAGCGATTCCACCATCAGTAGACTCTATACAGGAAAATACTAAAACTTTTATCGGAGGAGCATGAAGCCAATATCTAATGAAGACATTAAAGCACTCCTTTAAAGTTGGCATGAGCTTCGGTTTAACGTCTGGGATTATTACAACTCTCGGTTTAATAGTTGGCTTACATTCAGGTACTCATTCAAAGCTTGCAGTCATAGGAGGAATACTGACCATAGCAATAGCTGATGCATTCTCCGACGCTCTTGGAATACATATGTCTGAAGAGTCTGAGGCAAGACACAGTTCAAAGGAGATATGGGAGTCGACGGTATCTACTTTCTTATTCAAATTCATATTTGCTTTAACGTTCATAATACCAGTAACGTTATTCGAGTTGACAACAGCCATAATTGCGAGCGTGATTTGGGGTATTATTCTCATAGGATTCTTCAGCTACAGTATAACTAGAGAACAGGAAAAACCGACTTGGAAAACCGTTCTTGAACACTTAATCATAGTTGTTACAGTCGTAGTGGTAGCACACTTGATAGGGGAGCTTATCTCATCGATATTCGGTTGAAAAATCGTACTCACTTAGAAACCTGGGTCTCCTTCAACAACCTTCAAGTTTACCTGTAACGTATCCTCTGTTATCGTGTTTCCTCTAACAAGCTTCCTAACTCTAATACCTTCCTTCTTAGGTTTAAAGCCAGGACCATTTGAGATTAAGATGTATTTTTTCACAGCCCCTCTGATTTCAGGCCTCATAGGTATTCCATCCTTATCGCTACCGCCAGTTATGAGGAGTTTAACCTTTCCTAAACCCATGGTTGAGCCGTCTACAACTTCGCCGATTCTACGTTCTAGAAGTGGAACAGCTTGTGCACCTTCAACTTCAAATGTTTTAGATTTCCCCGTTTTAGGGTTGGATATGATGAGTTTAAACTTAGCCATAGCGCTCTCCCTCTTATGAAGCCTACGCTACTATAAACGTTTTTCTCCCTCAGAAATCGAAAATAGTGCTGTCGATTTACGTAAACTTTTAAGGAAATTTAGAAACCCAACATATCTGGCATAGACTTGACGTGTCATCCTTCATTCAGCATCATTGGACTTGGACGAGTTAATAAATTTAACGCTAGGCAGAAACAGTTTCAGAAGCCCCACAAAGCTTTTCTCTGCCTTTTTATTTCCGCTATCTCCTTTAGAACAGCATGTTCCTCGACGGATAGAATATTGGCATATGTCTGTTTAAACATCCTATAATGCTGTTCAGGGACGTCTACGTAGAGGATATCACCCTCATCTACGTTTCTACCGATTACCGCTTTATCTATTGATATTGCCACCTGCATACCTTTAACAGCCTCTGCGATAGTTTTACCTTTATCTTGAATTTGAAGTATGACTCCAATACTTTCCCCATCTTTCCCCATAAGCTCCTCTCTCGGTTTTATTCTACCAACTAGTACTTCTACACCAACTACGGCGGGTTTACTTCTTCTAAACACGTAGCCTGGAAGTATTTTCAGCTTACCTGGGAAGATTAAAGTATCAATTATCATTCTCGTCTTCTTTTCCTGTTCAGCCTTAAACCATGTAGTGTAGTCCTCAACCACCCGATAGACTATACTTCCTATGAAAACCGGAACTCCAGCTGATTCTTCAATGGCATCGGGTAAAATTCTAACGTTAAACCCGAGGATTACACCATACTCCGGTTTTTCCCTAGCCGTAACCTTAGCTTCTATAAAATCACGCTTTGAAACATCACCTATATCCGCCAATCTAACCGGTATACCTCTCTTATTAAGCTCGATTATTAACGCTTCAAGAGCACCCAATGTATCTGCTTTAACTACAACTCCGACTTCGAATGCACGGAGTTGCTTATTCTGACAACTCCTTCCATGAGTTTATCAATAGCGAATTTAGACCATATTTCGTACTTCTAGTGCCCATTAGCACGCTAGTTGTACCGCTGCTCGACAT
>CALKCG010000086.1 GCA_938082915.1 uncultured archaeon
CTCAACAACTTTCACTGGTCTTCTAAGGTCTTCCAGACTTGCGATTTTACTCGAAACCCCTCCATGAACTAGAAGAACTTCGTCAGGTATTACCGCGGCTAAATACAACTGCTCAACAAACGGTTTAAACTCGCCGCGAAAATAGGTAATCCAATCCCCCCTCTTCTTCCTCGCTTCTTTTACCAGATCGCATGGATAAAACCTTGGCGATCCATCTTCGGTATAATCTTCATGGTTACCTTTTAACGCTAAAACCCTCTCAGGATACTTTCTCAAAAGCATAGTCACGGTTTCTACAACTTCTATCCCATGTCTCCCCCTATCGGCGTAGTCTCCGAGGAAGACGAGGAAATTCTCTCCATCTTCAACCATCTTCACAATGGGATTTATTACGCTGTAATCGCCGTGTATATCACCTACCACGACTATTCTACCAGTTCTACTAAGCACTTCACGCGTGAATTCAAATAAACGTGTCCTCAGAGAAGTCAACGATTATTATAATCGCAACATTCTCCTTAAACTTTATCATTTCTTAGATAAGTGTCATGTTCTTCAGAATTTTTTCAACATCTTCCAATGCTACCGTGGACTTAATCTCCTCCCCCAGTAAAACAGATTCGTATAAGTCGTCGTCAAACCTCACAACCCCATCTATTTTGACTTTAAGCCTCTCAGCCTCCCTTTTAATAAAAGCCCAAACCCTGGGGGTAATCTTATTGGCTATAATCCAGTAGCGTTTACTTAGGTTGGAAGCTATATCTCTAAGAAACACGGCCGAATGGAGAGATTCAGCCGTAGGGTCTACAATTATCACCAGACAGTCTACGGTCTCCTCCACTCTTCTACCTACGTGCTCTATACCTGCATCCGTATCCACTAGAACAACCTCGTCCCCTTCTAAAACCAAGTTTTTCAAAACGATTCTCGTCAGAATATTGAATGGGCATGCGCATCCTTCGCCGTACTCTCTCACCTTACCTATTGTAACAAGTCCAATATTCCCCCTAGAGTACGATATGTACTCATTAGGCAACGAGCTAAGCCTCACACCCGAACCGGTTTCAGCGAGGATTCTAGCTACATCGATTTCCCTCCTCTCCAGTTCCTCCTCATCCATCTTACCACCAATATACTCGATCAAAGGCGTAGGCGGGTCTACACCTAGAAGCTTAGGCAGGAGAATATTAGATTCATCCGAATCTACTACGTAAACCCTATATTTTCCGGCTAGAACCTTCGCCATGAGAACCGTTAACGCGGTTTTACCAGATCCACCCTTACCGCAGACCATTATTTTCATACTTTCCCCAACCGTCTAATAAGTTGAGGGACCGTTTAAACCTTATCGAGGAAATACTCTAAAGCAGAGACCTACAGGTTTCTCCATCGATCGACGATCTATAAAACCTCTTAAAGTTTGAAAATTCAATTGTTCAGCTGAAATGTTATCTTTAAGCACTTCTACTATACTTTCATAATGTGTCCTTTATGAAGGCTAAACGCGTAGTTTTTAAAAGTAAAGGCGTTGTTGAAGTCGAAGATTTTGATGTTGGTAAACCGCAGTCGGGCTACATGCTCGTTAAAACGGTCTGTAGTCTGATAAGCCCTGGTACTGAAACCGCTTTCCTCATGGCTTTACCGAATACCCCAGGGGTTTTCCCACAGTATCCAGGCTACTCAAACGTAGGCGTAGTGGAAGGGGTTGGCGAAAAAGTTAAAGATTTTAAGCCAGGTGATTTCGTAGCGTCGGCAGCTGGACATAGCAGTTACGTACTGGTTTCTGAAGATGAAGCCTTGAAAATTCCAGATGGTTTATCGGCTGAAGAGGCGTCCTTCTTCAACCTCGCATCCATAGCTTTACAAGGTGTCAGGAAGGGATTCGTAGAACTCGGCTGTTCAGTAGTAGTTGTAGGGCAGGGTCTTGTAGGATTATTAGCTATGCAATTCGCAGCATTAAGCGGTGCCTTCCCCATAATAGCGGTAGATACAATTGGTAGTCGTCTCAAGCTATCGGCTAAGCTTGGAGCAGACCATACGGTGAATCCTACTGAAGTAGACGCTGTTGAAGAAGTTATGCGTTTAACAGATGGACGTGGAGCAGACGTCGTTATAGAGGCTACTGGAAACCCGAATGCAATACCTGATGCTTTAAACATGGCTGGTAGACTCGGTAGAGTTGTGATTCTAGGCAGCCCGAGGGGATTGTCAACCGTCAACTTTTACATGCCTGTTCATAGGAAGGGTTTAATTATAATAGGTGCGCATGCAAATGTGAGACCGAAGTTTGAATCTCTACCACACTTCTGGACTGGTAAAGACGATATGAAGCTTGCTTTAAAGCTCATAGCTAGAGGTAAGCTTAAGGTTAAAGAGCTCATAAGCTTAAAATTACCAGTTGAAAAAGCCCATGAAGCATATAGACTTATAATGGAACGTAAAGAGGAAGTTCTCGGAGTACTACTCTACTACTAGCTACGTTTAACGCTTAGACTTTCCATATTCAAAGTACTAATCATAAAACTACCATTTAATAGAGTCTAGCAAACCTCAGCTATTAGACTGCTTAAGCATCGATTTAAAAGCTTTCAGGAAGACTTCCCTATAAGCTACGGCTAACCTTATGTTGACTGAGCCATTTTTCAACGTCGAGTATGGTTGAAGCTTATGATACCCTGCTTAAACTTTGCTGGGGAAATGATAAAATAGTATGTTGGTTACATACGCCACTCATCGTATTTTAAACTTCCAGAGACTTCTTTAAGAGTTCTACGTCGACCTTCCCTGCGCTGTATACTTTCCCATCTCTAATGTTGTTTACTATTAAATGAGCCGGGCTGAATATGGTTGGGTCTATCTTGTAGAAGTCGTAGCCAGCCTCCTTGAATATTTCAAAGAATGGTCTACCGTAGATTTTTGAAGCCGAGGAAGGAGCCTTCTTAACGTAATCTTCTAGGTCCGTTCCCTCGTAGTCTACCGTTAGGAAGACTTGACCTGAAGCTATTATGACGTCGTTTGTCCTACCCATGGCTCTTGCAAACTTAGGATGTATAGGTGCTACTGGAGCTATTCCAGCACCGTAAACTATTTTCTTAGGGTCGAATCCGAGTTCGGTAAGCTTATGAATGCCCGTTTCAACTATGCGTCCAGATATCTGCACGCATCCGGCTACGCTGGACGTTGGTGTTATCACCGAGTAAACCTTATCAGTTTCTACGTGGCATTTATCGGCTATGTATTTGAAGACGTCTGCTGAAGGATACCTATCTGTTTCAAACACTATGACCGCCACGTCAGACTCGTCTTTATACTGGATTTTACGGTAGAGTTCTTTAGGCTCTTGAGATATAGCTCTCGCTGGACCAGAGCCTAATGCGAAAAAATCTCCGACTTTAATTCTCCACCCTGCGAACTGTGAACCTAGCGTAGCTATACACGGTTCATCTGTATAAACCACCACAGCTGGTAGTGCGAGGTCGCCGTACTGTTGGATGGTTAAATAGGCTCTACCCAACCCACCCATACAGACCTCGGTTATCTTCAGACCAGCTTCATACCCCCCTCTGACTTTAACACCGGCATCTACGATCGTTCCACCGTTTTCTGCTTTTTCCACTTTAACACCGTAGTATTCAGGATTTGAAATCATTTCCTCAAGCACCTTTAAGGCACCATGATTCACGCTAAACATGCCTAAAACACCCAAATTATTTTCTACAATGGACCTATAAGAGTTTTCGCCTTCAACACCAGCTAATGCGTTTTATTTATTATCACCTAAGATATTATCCGGTTTAGGAGGTTGAAGGTTTGAACTCTAGAGAGCGCTGCGTTAGAAGTATACGGCATGAAGAGCTTGATAGGATTCCTCTGGTATTCAGAAGCAGGTCTGAACCTTTTAAAGCACTTATGGAGAAGTTTAACCTTTTAAATGCGGAAGACCTTTACAGGATTCTAAACATAGACGTTAGAGGTGCTGGTATAGGTATTAGAGGAGGATATCTTCCTGAGAATGTTGAAGTTAAAGAGGGACCTTATGGACCAGCTTATACGGTCGGCGAATACATGGGTTTTGAAGTTAGGAGGGATATATGGGGTGTGGAGAGCATTTGGGCGCCGAATAGAACATACACGTATACTTACCACAAGCATCCACTACAGTATATTCCGCTTGAAGAGTACCGATGGCCTGAGGTATCGGTGGAAGATTTTGATGCCGTGGTTAAAGCACGTAGAATATACGAAGACTACTGTCTCTACGGAGGTGTTGAACATATGTGGGAGATTGCTTGGCAACTCGTAGGCTTTAAAGAG
>CALKCG010000087.1 GCA_938082915.1 uncultured archaeon
TTGAGAAATTAAATAAATTAATGAAATCGACGTATTCGAATTGTTTAAACTCTTACATAGTCTTAACGTTTTCAGCTGGGGATTTGATATGGTTGAAAGAGTTAAATTCTCTATAAAAGGAATGCATTGTGAGAATTGTGCTAAAACCATTGAAAAAGCTCTTATAAAGGAAAGAGGAGTAGTTTCAGCTCATGTTAGTTTCCTTTTAGAAGAGGCGATTATTGAATATGATTCGAAGCATGTTAGTATTGAAGAGATTAAGAGGATAATTAAAGAGGCTGGTTACGAGGCTTTAGAAGAAAAAGAGAAGGGTGACGATATTAGAGGTGGCTGGTGGAGGTTTTGGCTCGGAGTCGCTTTAACAAATCCTACTTGGATTATTGCAAACTTCTTCTATGAGTCTAAGTGGAATCTCCTGCTTTTCAGCTTATCTACACCAGTTCAAATAATCCTTGGCTTACCTTTCTATAGAGGGGCTTATTTTAGCCTAAAGCAGAAAACAACTGATCTAAACGTTTTAGTTTCTTTAAGCACCTCGGCCGCTTATTTTTACTCTGTTGCTACTACTTTCTTCATCTCGGGTCCCGTGTTTTACGATGCTTCAACAACAGTTTTAACGACTATCACCTTAGGCATGCTACTGGAAAACATTTCTCAAGAAAAAGTAGGCGAAGCTATTAGGAAATTGATGAAGCTTGAGGCTAAAACTGCTAAGATTTTGAGGAATGGTGAAGAAGTAGAAATATCGCCTGAGCATGTTCAGAAGGGGGATATCGTAGTCGTTAGACCGGGTGAAATGATTCCAACAGACGGGGTCATCATAGAGGGAGAGGCAACGATCGATGAATCGATGATTACCGGAGAACCGATGCCTGTTGATAAAAAAGAGGGAGATTATGTTTTCGGAGGGACTATAAATAGACACGGCTTCTTCAAGTTTAAAGCAACTAAAGTAGGGGGAGAAACGGTTCTAGCTCAAATAATTAGGCTTGTTGAAGAGGCTCAAACTTCTAAGGCACCGATTCAAAGAGTAGCCGATAGAGTTTTAAGCTTGTTTGTACCTTTAGTTGTCGTAATCGCTGTTTTAACATTCACCATCTGGTATTTTCTCTTGAGAAGTAGCTTTCTATTTGCGTTAACAGCTTTTGTCTCAGTTTTAGTTATTGCATGCCCATGTGCCCTGGGAATTGCTGTTCCAACTGCCATAATGGTTGGAATTGGCAAAGGAGCTGAAATGGGTATTCTGATTAAAGGAGGACAGTATTTGGAGAAGGCTCGAGAATTGGATACCATTGTTTTCGATAAAACCGGAACCTTGACTAAAGGTGAACCGGAGGTGACTGATGTGATTGGAGACGTTTTACAGTTGGCGGCCAGTTTGGCGAAGAATACAACCCATCCGTTAGACATAGCGATCGTTAAAGAAGCGGAGAAAAGAGGGATAAAACTGTTGGATGTTCAGGACTTTAAAATAATTCCCGGAGTAGGGATTATGGGAAGGATAGAGGGAAGGAGTGTTCTACTGGGAAGCCGGAGAGTGGTTGAAAGCGACTTAGGTATTGAATTAGAGAAGGATGGAAAGACTGTGATGTTGATTTCAGTAGATGGAGAGATAAAAGGGGCTATTGCCGTAGCTGATACTTTAAAGGGATATTCGAAAGATGTTGTTGACGTTTTAAAGAAGAGGGGAATGGATGTTTATATGATTACAGGGGACAGCCGAAGAACTGCTGAAGCTATCGCTAGAAAACTTGGAATTGAAAAAGTTCTAGCTGAGGTTTTACCTCAAGATAAGGAGAAAGCGATTAGGACACTTCAGAAGAGTGGTAGAGTGGTGGGGGCAGTAGGCGATGGAATCAATGATGCACCGATGCTTGCTACCGCAGACATTGGCATCGCTATGGGGGCTGGGACAGATGTAGCGAAGGAGGCTGGTGGAATAGTTCTAGTTAAAGATGATTTAAGAGACGTAGTGAGAGCGATTGAACTTTCAAGAGCAACATTTTCTAAGATAAGGCAAAACTTATTTCTAGCATTCATCTATAACGTTTTAGCAATTCCTGTAGCTTCTGGCCTCTTCTATCAATGGCTTGGGTTTTTACTTAAACCTGAGATTTGTGCTTTAGCTATGATAATTTCCGATGTCTCAGTCGTAGGTAATTCTCTTCTACTTAAGAGGTGGAAATGTAACATTTGAACAATTCCATTTAGAGATTGAAAAGTTTCGGTTTATCGCCTTTAACATTTTTTAGTTATGCTTCCTCTTCCAGATCGGTATTTCATGTTTCATCTTATCAACTGGTTCGATTGATACGTCACCTCAGTCTGAATATAACTAAGACGTACATTACGTCTTTTCCAACCGAAGCCCTTCCAACTTATGTTCAGTTGCCACAGAAGCTTACGTTACAATTGAAAAGACGATGCTCGGCGGCCATGTCAATGAGTTAACGGTGAAAGTCGCGAGCAAGCCTGAAGAGAGCCAAAACTGTGTGGAGTTTCCTCGTCTTAGAATTTACATGTGGTAAGGTTTTATGACTGCTCGATTTAAGATGAGGGGACATGTTGTACCTTCTGGGTTTATAAACGAAATTATTCGGGAGATGAGGGGACTCGTTGAAGGTTTACGTGTTAAATGCTTTCTGTTGCTGCCAGATTTTTATTAGTTGAAGATTTTTCAAGAAAAGCTGAGCTGGATTTGCTGTCCATTTAAGAGACCATTAAACTGAAATGATTTGCTTCCTTAAAGTATTAGCACAACTTCTCTTGCATGGCTTTCTAAACTATGAAATGAGCGAAGTTGAAGAATAAGGTGGATCGGTCTATAACGTGGGGCCTAGAGGGCCACGTGAACAGATGCGGCTGACCATTCTGAAGACTCTAGCTAAGCGTGGTACGGATCCACTTAATCTTGAAGACGTTAAAGAGGCTATTGCCAGTAAGTTAACTTTAATCTTTTCTGAAGTCTCCATCTGAATGCTCTTCCTCTCTTTAAAAGACTTACTTTTGATCGTTTATCTCGATACTTAGCTTTGTAATAGCTGGGCTTTAACAACATAGAAGAGGTATAATCGAGCTTCGTAAACCTTAAGTATGTATGGGCTAACGTTTTTAAGAGGCGTAAGCAAAAGTTACCTGAGATAGCCAAAAAGATGCCGGGGTAGCCTAGCCAGGAAAGGCGCCGGACTCGAGATGGTTAAAATTTAAAAAAAAAAAAGCTTGAGAGCGTGAAATCCGGTTCCCCGTTTGGGGAGCGGGGGTTCAAATCCCTCCCCCGGCGCTACGTTTCAGAGCTAAGATAAGCGAGAATTGAGCTTTTTGTAAAAGTCGCTAAAATTAAAGCTTAATTTTTATAGGATAAATCTATTATATTTAAACACTCATACGGTGGAATGCACATTCGCATCCTAATGCGAGTTGGGAAGGCTAAGCAGTACGAGAATTAGAATACTCGGCTTACTAAGTGACTACAGGCCGAGGTCTTTTAACGATGTAGTTAAAAAGACGGTTTAGGAAGATCGTTGAAGGTCAACTCTACAGGCTTTGGAGGGGGGAGGGTATTCTAAGAACAGATAAGCCCTTCATCGAAGTCTGAAGAATTTTCAGATTGGTTCTTAGAGCAAAGGATTTATAATAGAATTGTACATTGAGGAGGAGAAGTAAGGCGTTAACATGGTTGAGAGTGAAGCCACTTTAGGGCGATTT
>CALKCG010000088.1 GCA_938082915.1 uncultured archaeon
GATAGAATAGCCATTATAAATAAAGGTGAAGTTGTTCAAGTTGGAACACCGTTTGAAATAATGGAAGAACCTAAGGATGTTTTCGTTGCAGGATTCATGACCAATATGAACCTCATGGAGGGGGTTGTTGAAGAGGTTTCCGCGAATGGTACAGTTGTTGACATAGGGAATATTAAGCTAAGATCTTCTAGAGGAGGGTCGTTCAAGAGGGGGGAGATAGTTATAGTAGGGGTTAAATCGGAAGATTTCAAAGTTCAGAAGACCGATGGAGGGCTTGTTTGTAGGATTGAAGACGCTATCTTCTCATTCAGACATAGGAAGCTTATCGTACGCTTTGATAATGGGTTGAGAGTGCAAGTTAAAACAGATGAAAGCGGTCTTGAGAAGGGTACATACATATCCCTCAGAGTCGATCCAAATGACGTCTACCTTTTCCCATGTCCGAAAGGTGGTTTAAGAGCTGCTATATCTGAAATAACAGGTGTCTCCTAATGCCTGAAGTAAAGCTTGTAGATATAACTAAGAGGTTTAAAGATGTACATGCCCTAAGGGGGGTAAGTTTAACAGTTAAAGATGGCGAATACGTGTGCATACTTGGGCCAAGTGGATGCGGTAAATCCACGCTTTTGAGAATAATAGCTGGTCTTCTACAACCAGACAGCGGAAGCGTCTACATCGACGGGAGAGACGTTACATATAAGCCTCCTGAAGAGAGACAAGTCGGTTTCGTTTTTCAAAATATAGCTTTATTTCCTCACATGGATAGTTGGAGCAATGTTACATATGGCCCGACGGTTAAATGTATGGATAGGAATACAGCGTATAAGGTGGTTAAAGAACTTATGGGTATTCTTAACATCGTCAAATACAGTGGGCTTTACCCCTATGAGTTAAGCGGGGGAGTCGCTCAAATGATTGCCATAGTGCGGGCTTTAGCTGCTGGAGCTAAGCTCCTCCTTTTAGATGAACCGTTAGGGGCTTTAGACCCTAGGATAAGAGTAAGCCTCAGGTATGAGCTTAGAAGGATCGTTAAAGACTTGAATTTGACTGCAATACATGTAACACATAATCAGGAGGAAGCATTAACGGTAGCTGATAGAGTAGTCGTTATGCGGAGCGGTATTGTCGAAGACTTCGATACGCCTGAAAACCTTTACTGGCGTCCAAAAAACCTTTTCATAGCAGACTTCATAGGGAAAGTTAATATAATGAGAGGAGTGATTAGTAGAGTTATTGGAGAGGAAGTTTTAATTAGTCTCACCAATGGTCAGTTGATTAAGTTACGTGCTGAAGGTTTCTCAAAGGGAGAAAGTGTCATTTTAGCTATACGACCTGAAAACTTTAAGTTTTCCTCAGACAATACAATGCAAGACATTTCTTTAACCGGCGTGGTGACAAAGGTTAGATTCATGGGTGAATACTACCGGTACGACGTAAGAACCGAGTCCGGTGAAACCATAATTGTAAACTATCCAGTAGGTGGAGATGTTAAAGAAGTAGGTGAAAAAGTCATGGTATGGTTCAACCCGGAGGCTGTCCTCATTTATCCGTATCCAGAAAAAGGCATTGAGAAAGAACTCATGGTTGAAATATAAACCTTTAAAGCCCTCTATCGATTACATCTTCAACATTAGGTCCCGTGCCTATCAATGCTACTGGGACTTTAAGCTTCTCTTCAATTTCTCTTATGAACTGTTTAGCTTCCAATGGTAGTTCGCCGAAAGACCTTGCCCCTACACAGTCAGGGTAAAGAACGTCTAATTTTGTTATGGCAAGTTGTGTAGGTGCATTAAGCATAACTGCCCTTAAAGCTAAGTTAAAGTTGAATGGTGCTACTCTACGCTCTCTACCAGTTACTGTAGCCTTCTCCAACCATCCTCTTCTTAAAGCTTCTTCGCGATCAACCTCTCCTTCAAGGGGACCTTTGCCAACCCTGGTGACATATGCTTTGAAAACAAGTAGGACGTCGTCAACCTTCTTAGGTCCTATACCTGCTTCACTGCATATAGCTGAGGCGGTTGTATCCCTACTTGTAACATATGGATATGTACCATGTATGAGTGATAGAAAGGTTCCCTGAGTCCCCTCGAGGATAACCTTACCCCTCTTATCGAGTAATTCATTTAACTCCAGGGGGACATCTGCCAGATACTCTTTAAGTTCTTCAACTTCTTCAGCGAGTTTTGCTACGCGTCTAACTCTATCAGCTATGGCTGGTCCAACACCTTGCCCCGTTGTTCCTATCCGTCCACCGGTGGCTTGGTCAAGCTCAATATGCTTAGTCTCTATTATTGAACTATGCCTATCAACCCATATTCTACCTTTAACGTTTGTTTCATCAACCTCTTTTAGGAATACGTCTATATTCACATTAGCACCTGGAGCAATGTACAGTCTACAGTTCTCGTAGACGAATGCCGATGGAACCATCCTCAATCCATATTTTATACCCCTCCACACTACAGTATGCCCAGCGTTAACGGAGCCAGTTCTAACACATGCATCTACTTCATCTCTTAAAGCTAAGTAAGCCACTATCTTACCTTTTCCCTCATCTCCGAAAAAGCCACCGACCACAACTCTGCATGGCATGGGAACACCATCTAGAAGAAGAGTCGTCATTTGTATTTAAGAAGTTCTATCTATTTGATCGATGAAGTTTCATGGAATTTCCATTTCTAAGATTTTCACTAGCTATTAAGAGTGAACATTAAATTAAGATAAGGGGATTCAGAGTGGTGTTTTTATGGGAGATTGACTGTCTTCTTCAGAAGTTATGAATAAAGTTCAAGCCTCTCTGCAATCAACGGTTATCGATGTTATGCAAGTTAATGAACTTAACACTAGACGGAAACAGTTATAGTGTCCCATATTTTTTTCTAATATTGGAAAATCGTAAAAGGTTAAATAGTTCTCAGCGCTACTCATATAGTGTTTCATGGTGGTTGACGGTGAGGGGCGATCGTTTTCCAGAATAATAGTGAAGAGGTCTCTCAAGAGGTCGAACTAGAAGGGCATCTTATAGATTCCCTAATACTCCCGAAGATCTTCGACATAATAATGGACCTCGGTGGCGATTTTGAAGTGTTGGAGTTCCGAATAGGTAGGCGTAAAACGGAGACGAGCTACGCGAAGCTACTTATTAAAGGTAGGAGTAGGCGGCATCTTGAAGTAATTCTGAAAGAGGTTTATCGTCTCGGAGCCGTTACACCCACCCCCGAAGAAGTTCAACTTAAAGAAGCTCCAGCTGACATGGTGTTGCCCGATGGATTCTACGTGACTACAAACCATCCAACCTACATATATTATGGAGGCAATTGGCTTGAGGTTGAAGGTATATGTATGGATAAGGTAATATCGGTAGATTCATCTTCAAATAGAGCATACTGTAAGTCGATAAGAGATGTTAAAGCTGGAGATCTTATAGTCACCGGCGATAGAGGGGTTAAAGTTAAGCCTCCGGAATATCCTCGAGAAGGATCTGGAATATTCGAGTTTATGGCCAGTAGAAGCTCACCTGAGAAACCCTCAACGTCGATAATCAGAGTAATAGCGGAGGACATGATGGAAATTAAAAAGTCTGGCGGTAAAATAGTCGTAGTAGCTGGTCCAGCTGTTGTACATACGGGTGCTGACGAAGCTCTAGCTAAAATCATAAGGATGGGGTTTGTAGACGCCCTACTCTCAGGCAATGCCCTGGCCGTTCACGACATTGAATACAATTTATTCGGAACATCTCTAGGGATGTCTGTGAAAAACGGTAAGACTATTGCTGGAAGCAATAGAAATCACCTTGCTGCTATAAACGAGGTTATGAAAGCCGGTTCTCTGAGAGATGCCGTCGCTAAAGGTGTTGTGAAATCAGGGATCTTCTACGAGTGTATCGTAAATGGTGTTCCATATGTGTTAGCCGGGTCGATAAGGGACGACGGTCCATTACCTGACGTTATTACGGATACTGTTGAAGCGCAGAAGCTTTACAAGTTGCATCTTAAAGGTGCAAGTATGGTTCTCATGCTTGCAACCATGTTGCACTCTATAGCTGTAGGCAATATGCTACCTTCCACTGTTAAAGTTGTCTGTGTAGATATCAACCCAGCTACTTTAATTAAGCTTTTAGATAGAGGTTCAGCTCAAGCTTTAGGCGTGGTTTCAGATGTTGGAACATTCCTACCTATGCTTGCGGAGGAACTTGCAAAACTTAAAATAAGAGGATGATTTCAACTAAGCTATGGGTGGTTCTTTGAAAATAGCCCTTGCAGGTCAACTTGGAGCTGGATGCACTGAAATAGCAGAAATCATAGCTAGAAGAGTCGGTATTAAAATGTATAATAGTGAAACTTTAGTAAGGAGGTTTCTAGCGGAATCCGCTATTAAATTCAGTAATTTCGAGAGACATGTATCCTCTGGAGAAGTACGGCTAGATAGGATTTTCGAAGGCTTGGCCTTAGACATAGTAAACCTAGAAGATAAAGTGGTGGTTGAGGGTAGGTCTGCCTTCTTCCTATTAAAGAGGGCGGATGTTTTCAAAGTCCTGCTTGTAGCGGATGATAAATTTAGAGCATCTAGAATAGCTGAAAGAAGGAAGATACCGCTTGAGGAAGCTGAAGAGGAAATTAGGCATAGTGATGAAGAAAGAGGGAATCTTGTGAAGAGATTTTACGGTTTAAACTGGTTAGATCCAAGAAACTACCATATAGTGGTTAATACAAGCTTTAAGAAAATGGAAGATGTGGCTGAAACGATTCTAGCTTCTTACAAGCTTCTGTTTAAATGATCTACCTTCCAAGGTTGAACGCTTTATGTATTGCCCTCACGGCTTTTTCACAATCGTCGTCTTTAACGACGATCGATATGTTTAACTCTGATGAACCTTGAGCTATCATTCTAACGTTAATCCCTTCATCTGCTACTGCTTTAAATATT
>CALKCG010000089.1 GCA_938082915.1 uncultured archaeon
AGCCGCCGTCTTCGGTGTCAGTACTAAAGGTGCTGTGCTGTACTGTACGCATTTCCCATGCTCTATATGCGCTAAAATGTTGATAAACGCTGAGATAGCTGAAGTCGTTTATGAGCATGAGTATAGCGATGAACTGGCTAAAAAGCTTCTAGCTAAGTCTGGAGTTAAGGTTAGAAGATTCCAGTAGGCGTAGCGTTGTAGTTTCCTAGGGTATTTTCAACGATTTTATGCTTCTGCAGTATTAAGTTAAAGTAGAATCCTACTCAGGGGCTTTTCAAGCCTCTTAGAGGCGTTTCGCTGACGTTCAAACACGTCACGTAGTTTAGTGAAGATTTATGCTTTCTCCGGTTTCTCCTTCTCTTTTTGTTTGAATGGGTTGAGGCTTGGATATGCTTTGAAGAACACTTTTAGAGTTGGTGGAACTATTGCCGTTAGGAATGGTATCTCTGTGATGAAAGTCCAGATGAACCATATTAGAGCTGCTTGAACTGGAAGATTCATTTCACCGGAGGGGAGGACTAGAAACTGGCTGAAGCCCCAAACGCCGACGCCTATTATTCCACTACCTAAGGTTAATCCAGCTACGGAGGCAATGCCGTAGCTTGAAAGCTCAGGGTAGAATCTGTAAACCGCGGCTATTGACACTATGCTTACTACGCAGGCCGATATGAATGTAGTAGCCGTGATGAAGTCCAACATCACGTTTAACCAGTAGAGGATTAACGTTAAAACAGCCACCAGTGTGAGAAGGACTATTGAACCGTAGATATGTAGTCTACCTGTTCTTCTCCTAGCTAGGAGACCCATTACATAGAAACCTAGGAAGTTTGCTGGAACACCAACTGCTAAACTTAAGAGAGCATTACCGTGTATTGCTAAGTCGCTGATGAATATTCCTATGGCTGCTCCCAATCCTCCCACCATAGGTCCATAGACTACTGAGAAAAACCCGGGTACTATGACCGAGGGCCAAAACCTGACGACGCCTATTACGGGTGTGAATAAGCCTAGGTATGTTAAGTATCCTAGAGATGCGTAGAGGGCTGCGTTTACCACTGTTGCGCTGAGGTCTCTAAGCTTCACAGTACTCAGCTATGCTTTAAAGTAGTTAAATCTATTTTAAGAAAACTTTAATGGCTTTAAAGATATTAGAGCAATTGTATATGGGTTTTCTCGACAATACGATAGAGGCGGTGCTGTTTGATCGTAGGTGTTGACGTTGGTGGAAGCTTCACGAAAGCCGTAGCTTTAGAGGGCTCCAGCATAATTGGGCTATGCACGGTTTTAACGACGGAGCCGGTTGCAGCTGTCTCGGGAGCATTGGGCAAGCTACTCTCCCAGATAGGTAAACCGCTTAGAGATGTTGAGTTTTTAGCTGTTTCAGGGGCTGGAGCTAGATTCCTAGGCGACTGCGTACTCGATATTCCAGTGGTTGCGGTAGACGAAATCGAGGCCATAGGCATAGGCGGGTTAACGCTGTCGGGTAAGGATAGGGCATTGGTCGCAAGCCTGGGGACGGGTACAGCCTTAGTCGTAGCCCATAGGAATGGCAGTATACAGCACGTCGGGGGGACGGGCGTAGGCGGTGGAACAATCAGAGGACTGGCTCAACTGATACTTAGGAGGCAGAGCTTCGAAGTTTTAGAGGAATTAGCCTCCAAGGGAAACCTCCGCAAGGTGGATTTAACGGTTGGAGATATAGCCGGTAGACCGGTGGGCATAATCCCGGCGGAGGCTACGGCGTCAAACTTCGGTAATTTAAGTGAAGACGCCGATGAGAAGGATTTAGCAGCCGGTATTTTCAACCTAGTTGGAGAAGTGATAGGGGTTGTCGTTAGTCTAGCGGCTAAAGCATACGGTTTGGAGAGAGATGTTGTCCTCGTAGGTAGGCTTGCTGGAAGCAGACTGGTATCTGAACGCATCAACGAAGTATGCAAGCTCTTTAAAGTATCTGCGATCATCCCGGAGAACTACGACTACTGTGTGGCTATTGGAGCGGCGGAGTATATTAGGTGTAAGACCACCCCTAAGACTTAGAATATCGTTATATGGTAGGTTTTCCCAATTTTAACTGGTGAAGCTGTTGAAGAATCTACGTGGGAAGCTTAAGGGCTCTCTCTTCCTCTCGTCTATGATGGGGATTACCAATGGGAAATTCTGCGCAGAAAGATGCGTGGGTACAGCTATGGTTCAGCTTGGAGCTTACTTGGCTGAACCACCTATGTACGGTGTTTTAGAGCCCGGTTTAATCCTCCCGTCTGAGAGAAAACGTTGCGTGGAGTTTCTAGCCGGGGAGGTTGAAAAAGTCAAGAAGAGGTTCAACGTAGCCGTGTGCTTAAACTTGGCGACTTTAAAACTCGAGTGGGGGCTTGAAGCTGCTGAATGTTTTAGAGAGGCTGGCGGCGACTTTGTAGAGCTTAACGTTCACGGAGGTTACAGACGCTACTTGGAGCAAGGGAAGCTTAGAGCAATGGTTCTACCTGAGAATAGAGGTGAACTCTTCAGATGGCTTGAGGGCTTCTCAAAACTAGATATTCCAACGATTGTGAAGTTTAGAGCAGGCGTAATACCAGATTATACTCCAATACTCGATAGAGTAGTTGAAATGGATATTCTCGGTGTACACTTCAACGTGAGAGATGAAACGTCTAAGCGACCAGATGTAGAATTCGTTAGGATGGTTAAAAGCCGATACGATGGCATGTTCCTACTGGCGAGCGGCTACGTCAGGTCAGCTGAAGACGCTATAATGCTTTTCAACGCTGGTGCGGATATGGTCGGTATAGCCGAACCCACGATAAAAGACCCAAACTACATAGCGAATATAGCGGAGGGTTTAAAGGCTTTTAAAATCGGGGAACGATAGTGGGCTATATGCGCGGGATTTTGGAAGATTTAACGTTTTCTACGGTTTTCTTCAATACCTCTATGGATTTGAACGGGTCCGGTATTGAATAGATCGCTATTGGCTTGACGCCTATAGCTTGAACTACTATCGTACCCGTTCCGTAAATTCTATCCCATATACCCCTCTCCAAGTTGACTTGTTGCACATACTCTAAGTCGAGTATATCGTAGTCTATACCTATGACGCCTTTGCGGACTATGATCCTCCTATCCGTCAATACGTAGTACAGATTCCTCCATAGGAGTATGGGGTATGCTGAGAAGTTGAATACTGCGAAGCCTACGATGCAGTACCATAGTATGAAGAATGGGAGCATGAATATGGTTATATGTGGGGGAGGGATGTAGAACATGCCCATGAACGGTATGGGTATGAGTAGGAAGACTACGGGTACGACTAAACCGGCGAGGTTCTTGAGGATAAAGGGCTTGAATGCAGACCTACTAACCCAGACTATACGCTCACCCTCAAGGATGAGCTCAGTCAAATCATCTGGGATAGAAAAACCCATCGAAACAGGTATCGTCAAACCTCAGATATAAGCATTCACAAGTGTAGAATTTGTCGTAAGCTCTACGAATACGCAACTCCGCATATAGAATCGCTGTTAGATGGTATACGAAGACGTGTGAATCTATGAAGCACATTAAAGCTCCCTACCGATGGCCTCCTCAATCTCGATTTCGGCTATTCTCCACGATTCCTCAGCTGATGGAGCCTTTGGCTTGAGGATCAATCCCCTACCTAAGAGTTCGACGATTGACAAATCCCTAAGATCGAGGCGTTTGTCGTATGCGTTATGGCGTTCTACGCTTTCTCAGCCGAATCCCTAATCCTACGTGCATTATTTTCTTTAACGCCTTCTTCAAACTCCCTAATGGACTCTTCATGAAACCTACGTGAATATTCAAAGTAAATGCTAACCCTGTCGACTGTCATAGCTCATCTCTATCACTGCTGAAAAACCGCGGAGCCATTTAAAGTTTAAAATGCCGCGTAGAATCCTTAGACACGCCCAAGTGTAGAATAAAGGTTCGCAAACATCCTCTAAGGTAAGACCTGGGGAGATGGGACTTCTACTTTTGTATTAGCTTCGTTGATCAGCCTCGACAGTTCGTCGAGTTGAGCGTAGATTTCCCGTTCGTCTATGTTTATCGAGACACTTTCGATTATTTTTGCGGCTTTTTCTGCGACGCGGAGCCATTTCCGCCGCTGCTCTAATGTTATTCGCACCATCCTCCCATCGATTCTACGACGCACCACCTCACCCCTTGCAACTCGAGCTGACGTTTCGAAGACTTCTTCAAGGTCTTTGAGCATCTTCTCACGGAGCCTTCGCGCGGCGACTTCAACCTCCCTCCTAACCTTCTCGACACGCCTTAAAACGAATCTATTGATTGAAACTTTAACCAATAGATACCTACCCCTTCCCCCTATACCTCTAGGTCGAGCCTTTATATCGTTTACGCTGGGTCGGAGTATGAGGCTTTTTCAAACGATGCTTGTAGTTCCCACCGCATTCCGTAGCCGCTTAATGCTAAGGCTGAGTTTCCACGTACGGTTTTACTTCTACCACTCCGAAGCCTATGCTCCTAGACCTTCCAACGCCTACGTAGTTTGCGTAATCCAAGAGCTTTAATAGGTATTCGTCTAGGCTTTTGTTCAACCTCCTATGCTCGTATAAAGTCCAGCCCATGAACCCCCTAGGTCTACGCTTCTCATCGTATACCGCTGTGACCGGCTTTATATGGTAGTCTTGTTCGACAAGTGAGTAGTTGCTATACGCTCTAAGCTTTGCCACGTTTGGGATTTTCAACCCCTCTGGTGCATAGTTGTTCCAGTGTTCAGCCAAGCCGTGTACCATAAAGGACGGTATTGGGAATAGGCTATGCCTCACAGGTATCCTCCTATCGACTTTGATCCAGCTTTTTGGAAAGCTTATGAGGACAGGCATTTTAAACTCCATCCTTATGAACCCGCCTTGACATTTGAGACCGAAGCTTTCGAAAGACTTGACTTCTACGCCTATATCCCCGATTAAAACTTCACCGTTGAAGAGTTCAAGCCTCAAATTCGAATCCAAACTCTGGATGAGCGAAAACAGTTCGCCGCTTCTACCGATAAAGGTCGCGTAGAAGCGGTACTTGGCATTCTTCAAAAGAATTAAGGGCTTGGACAAATCCTCGGAACCATCGACCTTAAACATGAAGCGCTTTTCACTCACCCAATAAACTGGTGTTAAAATTAAGGGCTTGAAAGCAGGCTTTCCACTTAAAAGACCCTCTGCCGTCTCCCTCCCGACTACATTGAACATCCTTATGAAGAGAGTCTTAGAAACCTTAGATGAAAAGGGGGGGATGATTATGTTCGATAATGGGGTGAAACCTATGGAGAGCCTCGCCACAGAGTGATTCATAGTCAACTAAATATATAGGCTACAAACCTTAATAAGAACTCCTTAATTCACAGCCTTCAATTCTCTTTATGAGATTCTTAATTGGTTGTATCATTTTCCTCACTCACCTTCTTGATACTTTCAATTCTCTTTATGAGATTCCTTATTCGTGGCGAAGTAGAAGCTGAGCTTCATCATAGCTACTTTCAATTCTCTTTATGAGATTCCATATTTTTTGTGGAGTGGTCTGCGATGAGCCGATCAAGCGCTTTCAATTCTCTTTATGAGATTCATTTATGAGTCTGAGGGAGGGTTTTATTCAAATGAAAACTTTCAATTCTCTTTATGAGATTCATCACTCCTCTTGTGCGTTAAGCCTTTAGCGTTTTACTTTCAATTCTCTTTATGAGATT
>CALKCG010000090.1 GCA_938082915.1 uncultured archaeon
CCACAATACTCATAGCCGAAGAATTATGAGCACTACAGAGGCTCTTAGCCAAGTTCAACGTTAAGCTTCCCAAAAACCCACAGAATTCTTCTTAGCCTCAAGTCTGACACACACGGTTAGAGTCTTACGCAACCTGATATGATCACTATTCTATACGTGAATGGTGAGGAAGCCTATAGGATAGCTGGTTGAAAGGCTCCAGCCCTATGGGGTAGCACCCGAGGGCGGAGAAGCCTTAAGTAGGATCATAGGATCAAGTGGTTTTTTCGTAGAGTTGAAAGTATAGTTTACGTAGCGTTGCCTACCATGGGTCGAATCCGAGAGAAAGGCCCCTCTTAAGTTAGGTCGATCATTTCTGCCACCTATACGGGCGATCGACCGGTCAATAAGTGATGTATTCAACTGGTCTTAGTTTAAAGAGACGTCAACAGAGTAAAAACCTCAAAATATAGGGATGAGCCTACCAGCACAAAAATAGGAGGTTTGAGAGAGAAGTCACAATCTTGGAACAACCGTAGTATGACCAAGTCTCTAATTCTGAGATTCTAATATTTCCCCAATCTCTTAGAGCTTTACTTCTTTCTCTCCAACTTTCTACTAAAGTTGTGGTCCGCTTTTGTGCTAGTCTCCTGTACTCCGATTCACATTCTTTCAACAACAATACACATATCACTTTTACCTATGACCCATAATAATCCATTAGAATATATGCGGGAAAAGGAGGAAAGTAATATGGTTTCTAATTCAAGAACAAATAGTGAAGTTTCTTACTGAGCGAGTTCTCTGTCCTTAAAGTAGCCATGAAGAACCATTCATGGCAAAACCTTAGGTAAGAGTGTTAGAAAAAATAGGGGTTTTGCGGAAGATGTCATCACGCAAAGACAAACCAGACGATTAATCCATCACTAGAAGCACTTTTATTGGAGCACGCCATGGTCCGCAGCTTCAGTGTAGAAAGACTTAATGTATGATGGAAATAGCTGAAAAGTTGGGGGAATGGTGATGTAGAGGACTTCAAGTATGGGGAAAACCGTTGGGAGTGGATTGTACAAGGCAAGATTAAAAACCATTAACAACAGAGTTTACGCCGTTTAATTTTTCAGTAACTTTAAATAGCTGTCAAAGTACTTATGCTATTCGCTATGCCTGGCGAATTCGCCGCTAGATCGCTTAGAAAAAAGAGGAAAAAGTTCAAGTGGAGTTATAGATACTATAAGCGTAAAATGCTTGGTCTAGATATAAAAGCAGACCCGCTTGAAGGTGCACCCATGGCTAGAGGAATAGTACTTGAAAAAGTTGGAATAGAATCTAAGCAACCCAACTCAGCCATAAGGAAGTGCGTCCGCGTCCAACTTATAAAGAATGGGCGGGTTGTGACAGCTTTCTTGCCTGGTGATGGTGCTTTAAACTTCGTAGATGAGCATGATGAAGTTTTAATTGAAAGTATTGGAGGGTCAAGAGGCAGATCTATGGGTGATATACCGGGTGTCAGGTTTAAGGTTATAAAAGTCAATAATGTCCCTCTAAGTAGACTTATTACTGGAAAGGCTCAAAAACCAACCAGATAATCTTGGTGGTGGGGGTAAAATGTCTATAGAGGTTAAGCTTTTTGGAAAATGGTCGTATGAGGGGGTTGAGGTTAAAGACCCGAGTCTCAAATCGTACATATGTCTTAAGCCAGTTGCATATCCTAAAACTAGCGGTCGACACGCGCATAAACCGTTTGCTCGGATAAACACCCCCATCGTTGAAAGACTTGCAAATCAGCTCATGCGTCCGGGTGAAAACGGCGGTTTGAAAGTGAAAGCGTTAAACATTGTGAGAAATGCATTTGAAATAATTCACCTCAAGACTGGGAGGAATCCACTTCAGGTTTTAATCGAAGCTTTAGAGAATGCCGCTCCTTGTGAAGATGTTACACGTGTTGCCTATGGAGGCATAGTATACCATAGAGCCGTTGATGTAGCTCCATCTAGAAGGCTGGATTTAGCTTTAAGATTCATCGTAGACGGTGCTAGGCTTAAAGCTTTCAGTAATCCTAAAACCATAGATGAGTGTTTAGCTGACGAGATAATAAGTGCAGCTGAAGGTTCTCAAGACTCATACGCAATACAACGTAAAGATGAACTTGAACGTATAGCATTAGCGTCAAGGTAGTGTGCCTTTAACTTCTACCGTAGTTGAAGACTCTTCTCTAAATGCAATTTTTAGAGAGAATTGAATAGATAGTTTGAGAATTAGAAGGACGATAAAAGAAAAACTCTCAGATCGAGTGTTTAAAAGCTAAAACTTTTTATAACGGACACTTGAGTCTTTCTTTAGAAAGGTGGTTGCTGTATGAGCCAGAAACCCCATTTAAACTTAGTAGTCTGTGGTCATGTAGATCATGGTAAGAGCACTCTAACAGGACATATGTTGTACTTAACGGGTGCCGTAGACGAGAGAACAATAAGAGAGTATGAGGAGCAGGCTAAAGCCTTAGGTAAGGAGACATTCAAATACGCTTGGGTCTTAGATACCCTCAAGGAAGAAAGAGAAAGAGGGCTGACGATAGACCTAGAATTCGTTAAGTTTGAAACCAATAAGTTCTTCTTCACGATCATAGATGCTCCAGGGCATAGAGATTTCATTAAAAACATGATTACTGGTGCTAGTCAAGCAGATGCTGCTTTACTGGTAGTTTCAGCTAAAACTGGTGAGTATGAGGCCGGAATACAACCAGGCGGGCAGGCTAGAGAGCACGCATTCCTACTGATGACCTTAGGTGTCCGTCAGATGGTTGTCGCTATAAATAAGATGGATGACGCCACTGTCAACTGGAGTCAGAAGAGGTTTGAAGAATGTAAAAACGGAGTAATTAGGCTTTTAAAGACTATTGGATATAATGTTGAGAAAATACCGATAGTACCTGTTTCAGGATGGACTGGAGATAACATAGTTAAACCTAGTGAGAAAATGCCTTGGTATAAAGGTCCAACCCTTCTACAAGCTTTAGATGTATTCGAAGTCCCACCTAAACCGGTAGATAAACCTTTGAGAGTGCCAATTCAAGATGTGTACACAATAACTGGTGTGGGTACTGTTCCAGTGGGGAGAGTGGAGACTGGAATTCTAAAGGAAGGTCAGACTGTGATATTTATGCCATCTGGTGTTAAAGGCGAAGTTAGATCTATTGAGACGCACCACGTTAGAATTAAGGAAGCATACCCTGGTGACAATATAGGCTTTAACGTTAGAGGCATCTCCAAGACCGATATTAGGAGGGGGGATGTTGCCGGGCCGGTCGATAACCCGCCTACGGTAGCTAAAGAGCTCATAGCTAGAATAATAGTAGTCTACCATCCAACCGCCATAGCAGCAGGATATACGCCAGTAATGCATATACACACTGCTCATGTTCCATGTAAATTCGCTGAATTGATTAGGAAAATAAACCCGAGGACTGGTGAAACTATTGAAGAAAACCCATCATTCCTCAAGACAGGCGAATGTGCAATAGTAAGACTACAACCTCTAAAACCCGTTGTAGCCGAAGAATATACAACCATCCCTCAACTTGGTAGATTTGCAATTAGAGACATGGGTACAACAATCGCAGCAGGTATAGTTGAGAAAGTAACTGTAAAAG
>CALKCG010000091.1 GCA_938082915.1 uncultured archaeon
GAAGCGGCGCTTCACCTGAAGACCACTTGGGCCTGGGTGCAAACAAGTCTTCTTGGGCGGCTCCCAGGCCTCGGGAGCCTCGGGAACCCCGATTTTTTAGATGTTTTGGATTTTGCAAAAAATTGGCGCGTGGGTAGGGCAAATGCCCTTACAACTCCCGCACGAGTCAATATCGTTGGAAGCGATACATTGCAGGGCAAAGCATTGGGAGAGCTTTTAGTAGAGAAGGGGGCCTCTAGAGTAGTAATATTGGTTATGAATAATCCATATGGTGTCGGTATAATGAATGAGGCGAGAAAGGTGCTAGGAACAAGGATAATTAAGACGATAACATACGATCCTAATAAGTTGGATTTCACAACAGAGCTGCAGATGGTTAAGGATTTGAAGCCAGATGGAGTTCTATACGTTGGCTACTACGAAGATGGAAAAATCATGCTTAGACAGGCGTTGGAAATGGGTTTAGATAACATACTCTGGGTTTGCGCTGAGGGAATCTACGGCGATCCAATGTTTGAAGACCCGGCGGCAGCAGAGTTCATGAGCAGGGCATGCATAGGCACTAGGCCGTCGGCTCCAGTGGGACTTGAAAGTTACGAGATTTTTAAGAGCAAATTCAAAGCGAGATTTGGAGAAGACCCCTCTATGTACGCTGATACGGCGTACGACGCCACTATGATGGCTATATTAGCCATAGCGAAGGCCGGAGAATATAACGGCACTAAGATACGCGAAGCCCTTAAAGACGTAAGCCAAACGTTTATGGGTGCAACTGGCTACAAGCTTTTCGATGAAAACGGCGACCAGCTATACCAAGTGTACGAGATATGGGATGTGGTTAAAAAAGATGGAGAATATAAGTTTGAGGCCACAGGCTACTGGCCCTAAGTGCTTCCCCTTTATTTTTTGGTGGTGATGATGATAAATTGGCTTCAGGTTTTAACGAACTCCATTATATGGGGTTGTATGTATATGCTGGCTACGGTAGGTCTATCTCTATCATACGGTTTATCTCGTTTTCCGAATTTCGCACATGCTGAGTACATTACTTTTGGAGCATATATGGCCTTTCTGTTTCTAGTCATGCTTAACCTAGACATTTATTTGGCTGTAGGCTTAGCCGTATCCCTATCAGCCTTTATTGGTGGTTTAAGCTATCTCCTCCTATTCAAACCTCTGAAATCTAGGGGAGCCTCCCTGGTCCATCTTATGGTATCATCGATAGGATTAGGGTTTCTAATAAGACATTTCCTCATGCAGACTTTTGGGGGTGGAATAAAATCTTTTAGAATAGTATGGCCCACTATAAGCATAGGACCCATTGTAACCACACCGCTACTTTTAGCCATTTTAATAGTTGCACTAGTCATAGCTTTTATGCTTCACATACTGCTTACAAAAACTAAGTTGGGTAAAGCTATTAGAGCCACGGCCGACAACCCAGAGCTTGCAGCGGCATCCGGAATTGATTTGAATAAAGTCAGCTTATTTACTTGGTCTTTAGGCGCAGCGCTAGCAGGCTTTTCAGGAATATTCTTGGCAATGAGAAGTAGTCTTGTCCCACTATTGGGCTGGAAGGTTCTTCTTCAAACATTCGCTATAACACTTCTAGGTGGAATAGGGAGCTTCTACGGCGTCTTGATCGCATCGTTTATTTTAGGGCTATCGGAAAACGTTGGAGTCGTAATTTTAACTTGGCTTGGACTTTCAGCAGACTATAGGTCAGCTATAGCTTTCATAATACTTGTTGCTACGCTTATTCTAAAGCCTGAGGGACTTATGGCGGTTGCAAGGAGGAGGGTGTAACATGGCCGACCCGCTCATGTATTTACTGGATGCAGTTGCATACGCAGGCATATTTGGAATACTATCTATAAGTTTAAACCTTGAATATGGCTATACGAATTTAGCCAACTTTGGAAAAGCAGCCTTCTTTATGATGGGCGCATATATAACAGCCATTATGAGTGGTTTGAAATATCCGTTTATAGTTAACAGCCTACTAGCTATACTGATCACCAGTGTGATAGGTGCTTTAACGTCTCTTCCCGCCTTAAGGCTTAAGGAGGATTTTCTAGCTATAACAATGATAACATTAGGTGAAGTTATGAAGCTCATCATTAAGAACGAAGAATGGCTTGCCGGAGGTGTTTGGGGTATTTCTGGGATAGCTTCAGCCATAACAATCCCAGGCTTAACATTTAGAGAGAGGCTTATCGTTCAGATAGCTTTAATCTACAGCATTCTCATAGTATGCTACTTTATATGCGAACTTATAGTTAAGACACCGTATGGCAGGATACTGAAAACTATAAGGGAAGACGAAATCGTAGCATCCACATATGGGAAGAACGTCTTCAAGTATAAGATACAGGTTTTCACAGTGGGTTCAGCCATGTCTGGGCTTGCGGGAAGCCTATTTGCCCAATATATTGGCACTATAAATCCATACATGTTTGAACCAACGGTGACATTTGTAGTATGGATGATGGTGATCCTAGGAGGCCCAGCTAACAATTTAGGTGCTATCTTGGGTGCTTTCATGGTTGAGGGGATTCAAAGAGCTTCTAGACTATTCAAAGACTATTTAAACCTTCCCCTAGATCCAGTGAATCTACAAGTCATGTTTACAGCTATTTTAGTCATAACCGTTATATTCTATAGACCACAAGGGTTGCTAAAAGAGAAGATTAAACCCTATGAGGGATCGCCGCATAAAATTATAGCGCCCAAGTTTATGGAAGTGAAATCGTGGATACGCCGATCTTAACCGCTGAGAGTTTGGTTAAAAAATTTGGAGGTTTAATCGCAATTAATGGTGTTACTCTAAGTATTAAAAAGGGAGAGATGGTAGGTCTCATAGGCCCAAATGGAAGTGGAAAAACTACGCTCTTCAACATTTTGACTGGTATATATAAGCCAGATTCTGGTAAAGTATTTTTCAATAGTGAACGCATAGATGGTTTACAACCACATCAGATATACCATAAGGGACTCGTAAGGACTTTCCAGACGCCGAGAATTCTCCAAAGGATGACTGTGTTAGATAATTTACTTATAAGCGTTAAAAATCCAGGGGACAAGTTTTTACCAGCATTATTCAAACGTAGAAGCTGGTTAAAATTTGAAAACGACATAAGAGATAAAGCTCTGGAAATCTTAGAGTTCTTAGGATTGGAAAAATACTGCTATACACCTGCGGCTGAGCTTTCTGGAGGGCAGATGAAGCTTCTTGAAATAGCAAGAGCACTTATATCAGAGCCTAGCATGATACTTTTGGATGAGCCTACAGCGGGCGTCAACCCAGTACTAGCTAACGACATTTACGTGAAGCTTAGAGAAATTAAGGAGAACATGGATATAACGCTTTTCATAGTAGAGCATAGAATAGAGCTCCTCATGGGGTATGTCGACAAAGTTCACGTAATGCATCGAGGGAAAATTATAGCTGAGGGAAGACCAGACGATGTTATAAACGATGAGGATGTGATTAAGGTTTACCTGGGGTATGTATGAAGATCTTAGAAATTTCAAATTTAACGGCAGGATACTGGAGACTACCCGTCATAGAGGACATTTGCATAGATGTAAATGATGGGACTGTTGCAGCTTTACTTGGACCGAATGGAAGCGGAAAATCTACGGTACTTAAGAGTATAATGGGGTTTACCAAGATCTTTAAAGGAAGTATAGTCTACGATGGTATTGTCATAACTGGAGCCTCTACCACTAAACTAGCGAGAATGGGTATAAGTTACGTACCTCAAATTAATAACGTTTTCAGAAGCTTAACCGTTAAAGAGAATCTTGAGGTAGGCGCCTATACTAGGAAAAATGATTTAAGTATCAGTGAAATTTTAGAGGTTTTCCCTGAGCTCAGAACTCTATTAAATAATAAGGCAGATAGCTTAAGCGGAGGCGAAAGACAACTTTTAGCCATTGCTAGAGCTCTCGTAAGTAATCCTAAGCTCCTACTATTAGATGAACCTACCGCCAGTCTTTCCCCTAAAAATACCGCAATCGTTTTATCGAAAATACGTGAAATAAAGAGCAGGGGGATATCAGTTTTAATAGCTGAGCAAAATGTTCTAAAGACTCTGGAAATATCTGATAAAGCCTATGTGCTTGTCTCCGGAAGATGTATAACATCTGGATCTTCAGAAGAAATACTTAAAAACGAAAATTTAGGTAGACTCTATCTTGGGCTTAAACGTTAAAAGCAGTAGGAGAAAAACGTTATAATCCTAAAGTAAACCTATAAGATTAAGCCCACAGTAATATAGCATTGATGCGAGTAATAGTCGATGAAAGGGAGAGAGATTCAGGAATCCCGTTGATATTGAAAGATAAAGGCGTTAGAATAATATATGTATGCACTGCAAATATATATTTTACCTACAAGGAATTAGCTTATACAGAGGGATT
>CALKCG010000092.1 GCA_938082915.1 uncultured archaeon
AGCTGCGGAGGGGCATCCAAGTGAAGTGATGGATATGTCTTTTGCAAATCAAGCTCTTTCAGTCAAATATCTTGTTGAGAAAGCTGGTATGCTTAGTCCGCACGTATACGATGTACCCTTGGAAGTTGATAGAAGGGTTGCTGAGCTTAAACTAGAAACCATGGGCATTCAAATAGATAATTTAACTGAGAAGCAGAGAAAGTACTTGGAAAGCTATGAAACTGGGACTTAACCATAACTATATGGTTACTGAGCTTACGATCGCTCTATTCCTTCTGAATTCAACGGGTTTAATTCGCTCTGGAACTACTCTAACAACGGCTTCAAATTTACACCTCGGCGGAAGGTTCAGCTTTCTTTCAAAATCATCACCTATGGCGACTAGTGTGTATATGCCTGTGACCTCCGCCTTACACTTTTGAACAAGGTTTATGAGGGCTTTCTGCGTTTCACCTGTTCTTACTACGTCGTCTGCAATCAAAACACTATCCGTCTTCTTTATGGAGTCCTTTGGTATGTAAAGGGTTACAATCATGCCTGTATTGCTGGGCACGTATGTTTCCTCTACGAACTCTTTAACGCCAACTTCTTTAGATGTCTTGGCGATGACTAAATTCACCCCCATTGCCTGGGCGATTACCGTAGCTAAAGGTACGCCGTCAACAGCGGCTGTTAATACTTTTGTAACCCTCCTACCAGCGAATTTTGCTAGGGCGTCCTGAGATGCTAAATGTAGTAATGAACTATCTCCAATTATTTTCGTATTGTCGAAGTATCCATCTTCATCGAATTTTACGTTTTCCAGAAGCTCCTTTTCAAGTCCAACTATCGGGTTTAAAGTCTTCCATATGGATTTAGCTCTTTCAGTACTAGGTAAAACATGACCTTTAACGTATCGGCTTAAAACGGTTATTTGAAGACCAACCATTTGAGAGAGCTCTCTATAGGTAAACCTCTCCTTTGCTATTCTGAGAAGGTCTACTGTCATCATCCTGAAAATTAAATCTTGAATGTGGCTAGTGCTCATAACAGTCACACCGACGTATTACGTGGCAAATATTCCAGTATTTATTAGTTCCTTTAAAGAAGTTTCAATTCTTTTAAATAAAATCTTCTACATATCGTTCCATCATCTATAAATTGGATACTCCATACTGCTTCTACGTAAAATCACATACTGTATGACTCTGAATGCCATTCTAAGACACTCTGAAAACCTAAGTCTTCCATTCTGCATCCACCTCCTAGTGCTACTGTATATGGAAAGCCGTTTAGGGTAGTATACTTTTACAATCCTTGAAACTTTCCATAGAAAGTCCAAGTCTTCACTGTAAGTTAGACGTGCATCAAAACCCCCTACACTTGTAAATACGTTTCTCTCAATAACCAGACCCATATAACATGGGTTTGTGAGGCGTAGTCGACATAAAATCCATCCTAACGTGTAACCTATCCTCGCAAATAGAAACTCGGCGTATTCTAACGGCTCCGGTCTGAAGATCGCACATTTGACCCCGTCTTCAAGCAAACATTTGAGGTTGCTTAAAAAGCCTTGAGGAATCGCCGTGTCTGCATCTAGAAAGAGTAGAAATCTCCCCTTCGCGTAAAGTCCTCCAATATTCCTAGCCTCTGCTATATTCGACTTTACAATTAAAACAGTGGTACTGAATTGCTTAGCCACATCCACTGTTCTATCGGAGCTAAAGCCATCTACGATGATTATTTCAAACTTACACTCAGTCTTCTGCGCTCTAATAGACTTAAGAAGCCTCGGAAGATATTTCTCCTCGTTTAAAGTAGGTATTACAATAGACACATCTACTTCATGCGAAGTGTATCCACCTTTGCTTTCGTCCTTTAAAAATCACCACCCCATTGCCATCTTTACATAGCGACATAGCTTCTATAAGCTTTACCTTAACCCTAGTTTTTTCCGCTCTTAACCTATCACTTCCGCTTTCTAAATAGCATTACGCCGTTGAAGGTCGTCACGTATTCGAAGCCTGCCTCTATGAGCTTAGATGCCTCTTCTATCGTCGAAGCCGTCTTGCAGTAAAACTCGTCGTTCGGTTGTTGGAACAACGCTTTTTCGATGTTTATGTAAATCATAGTGCTCTCAATGTCTCTATGCCCTAGCAACTCTTTGACGTACACGATATCCTTTGTCCTATGGTACTCCATAGTTGCCTTCCAATGCCTGAACGTGTGGAAGCCTATCTTCAGAAGCCTCGGATTGTTGAGCCTCTTAGCGATAGCTCTTCTCTGTCGGTAGAAGGATACATCAACTGCGTCCTTGCTCGCAAAGATATTCTCATTGTTCCTTGGAATGCTGTTCAACATGTTTATTAATTCGTTGCTTATTGGCAGGATTCTCGCTTTACTTCCTTTCTCAGGCGTTATCTTGATGACTCTACGCTCAAAGTCCACGTCAGTCCACTTCAACTTTATTACTTCTCCAACCCTTGCCCCCGTTTCCTTCAGCAGTTGAAGGAGCGTAGCGATCTTCTTTGAACATCCAGCCATCAGAACGTTGAGCTCTTCCTCCGTAGGAATAAACGGTAGTTTTTCCTCAACAACATATCTGGGTTTTTCCCATGATTTGTTGAGGAACTTCAAAAACATACTATATGCATTTACGATATTCGCCTTTGTTTTATTTTTCAAATTGGATTTTGCAATAAATTCCTTAACCGCTTCAACATCCATTAAATCTGTCTTAATGTTTTTGAGGTAAGAAATGTACGTTCTCGCTGTCCCCTCGCTTCTACCCTGCTTCAACAGCCACAGTCCGAAGCCAGCTAAGACTTCTTGGTTTACCGTGC
>CALKCG010000093.1 GCA_938082915.1 uncultured archaeon
GAATGTTACTTCCCCTGCGTATAGTCCTCTTATGTAACGTATTTCTTCGGGGGTTGCCCATCCGGAAGCATAGCCCCCCATTGGAAGTATGAGCCTAGCACCCTTGTAATTATGGTCTGTGTAAATATCAAACCTTGGAGGCGGATCCCAAGGCTCATGTGGGTCGAAGCAATCTATCCAAAGGAAAATCTTTTTGTATCTAGCGGCTCTAGCTCTTCTAAGCCATTTTAAAGACTCTGTAACAACTTTAGCTGGAAACCAATCTTCCTCTCTCGAAAATTCTTCAGTATTGGCCAGAAACCTGGCTACTAGGTTCTTCCATGCATCGGTGTAGTTTTTGTTCACATAGTCTTCCACTTTCTTCTTAAGAGGCGGTGGAGGAATGTAAGAATCGTACTCCTGTCCCCTAATCCATATGAAACTATGAAAGCTCTTATGGAAGTTCATGTTTGGTCTAGCAAGATGATACGTGTCCGAAATCAAACCGCATACATATCCTTCTTTACTTAAAATATCAGCCAGTGTTATATCTTCGCTTTCCAATGGGCTCCAAGGTCTGTAAGGTAGCGTGTAATGTCCAGTCATAAGTTCTGTTCTCACAGGTATCGTCGGTAAACCGCATGGATAAGCGTTTTCAAAAACTACACATTCATCTGCAAACTTATCTATGTTAGGTGTTTTACAAGCTGGAACACCCTCGAAAACCGGTTTTCCTCTATTATAGAAGCTTACGTGATCCTGCCTTAAGCTATCTACAACTATCACTATGATATTCAACCGAACACACTCCTTTGAACCCGTTTAACAGCTTCAGCACTCAGTCTTTAAAAGAATTGCCCCATAGATTGAAATTCCTTTAGAAGTCTCAGTAGAAGAATTATTGAAGCTGAAAGAAGCGTTTTCAATAAACAGTTGGAGAGAGGTTCAAATAAATCGATGAAGATCAAGAGGTTTTAAGGCTTAAGGTTTTATATTTTTCAAGGAGGTTTTTAACGCCTTTATCTTGAACGATCACGACGTCTTCCAACCTTATTCCAAACTTATCCGTATAAACTCCGGGTTCAACTGTATGAGTGGTATTTCTCCTGAGAACATCTCTCGATGTTGGATGTAAAGTTGGCGCCTCATGTATTCTCAAACCAATCCCGTGACCTAATCTATGTGGGAAAAACTTAGAGAAACCTTTCTTAGCTATGAGACTTCTAGCAGCTTCATCAACACTGGAGGCTTCTACTCCATCGTATTCAAACTCATAGACCTCCTCCTGCGCTTCTAATATCGTATAATAAATAGCCTCCTGCTCGCTCGAAGGTTTACCTAAAACCCACGTCCTAGTGATGTCCACCCAATATCCATCGGCGCATACGTTAAGCTCTAAAAGTATGACGTCGCCTCTTCTAATTCTTTTATCCGTTGAAATATTAAATGGATACCATGCTTTAGATGTATTCTCACCAGACATTACAAATGCAAAACCCCTGGCTCTTTTTACCTTATTTTCAAACCCAACGCCTTCGCTATATACAGTCGCCTCAATGACTGAAGCAAGTGCACTCTCCTTTACTCCTTCTGAAACATTTTTAAGAAGTTTTTCAATGGCTAAAGATGCGAGTTTAGCTGAAAGCTTCATCTTCTCGATTTCATATTCTGATTTAACGGACCTGAGTTTTGCTATAATCCTAGAAGCGTCAACCAATTCTGCTTCAAATACTTTGTGAAGCATTTTGAAAGTCGGAATACTAGCGTAGTTCACTTCGCCTACGATGCTATTAGTGGCAACTGTTTCGAAGTTGAGCTCACAACCGATTTTAACATACTTGTGATGTTTAAGCTCTTCTAAAACTTTAGATATAACCTTGTATGGATTCCAAACTTCATTTAAACCTTCACCCTCATATGGTCTTATATCCTTAACCCACCCATCTCTAGCGTACTCCAGCTCAGAAACTGGTACTATCAAAACTGGTTCTCCTTCCAACGGTAGGAATGCTAAAGACCACCCTGTAATAGGCCAGTAACCCGTCAGGTACAAGACATTTTCAGGATTTCTACATATGAGAAGATCCAGCCCTTCTTTCTCCATAGCTTGTTTAATGTTTTTCAGTCTAGCCAAATCCATATTCTAATTTAGAATTCGTCATACCCTTATATATTATCTTTTAAGAAAAGTTAATGTTTTCTAAGCATTTTAGTCGCAACTACTGCACTACGTAAAAAAGAGAGGCTCAATATCCTCTCGCCTCACCAGCGATTTCTCTTCCGAATCTACTTAGAAGCTCTTTAAATCCGGATATTAGAATCTTCGCATCACTCATTAGGGCTACGAATCTGAACCCATCTTTTATCATTTTTTCAGCCATTTCAACGTTAAACGTATGAATGCCCGGAACCACGTCATTTTTCTCACAAATTTCTTTAACTTTCTTCAGAGCATCCTTAAACTTAGGATGGTCATATCTAGTAGGTATGCCTAAGTTTACGGAGAGATCCATAGGACCTACATAAGCCACATCTATTCCATCGACTGAAAGTATCTCTTCTAAGTTTTCAAGAGATTTGGCTGTTTCGACCTGAACTATGACTACAAGCTCTTCCAGTTCAAATTTCTCGTAATACTCTATAAAGTCCCGCTTACCGAATCTGATGCATCTTCTAGGTCCAACCCCCCTAACGCCCCTAGGAGGATATCTTGAGGCTGCTACGGCAGCTTCGGCTTCAGCTCTACTATTAACCCATGGTATTAAAACTCCTTGCATACCGACGTCCAAAACTCGTTTAACCATGACAAGGTCGTTCCATGGGACTCTTGCAAGTGGGGCGATATTGACTCCTTTTAAAGGCATTGCAAGAATCTCAAGGTCTCCGACATCTATAGGTGCGTGTTCCATGTCGAAAACAAACCAATCAAAAGGTAACTCAGATAAAGCATCCACTACATCTGGGTGGTTTATAGTGATCCAGGTTCCAAGAGCTACGCCCCCGTCTTTAAGAAGCTTTTTTAAGCTACCCATAAATGAACACCAACGAAAAAGTACGTTATAGTGCAATTTAAGTTAAACTATTTCCCTAGGCTTTAATCTTTTAAATAGGCTTACGTTAATCCTAAGTGGTGCCCTTTTGAAAACGCTTCTCTATAAGGAGGATTGGGAAAGGGTTTCTGAAACCTATGAAGCTTGGTGGGAGGGCGAACTGACAAGACCAATAATATATCTAACATATGTACCGCCCAGTATAGACGTCCTCGATTACTACCTGACCTTGAGCTGGGCTTTTATGAGGTTTCATCCAGAGAAGGCTTTAGAAGCTCTATTTGAATGCTTTTCTAAAACAATATTCCTGTGTGAAGCCTATCCCAACGTGTTCATAAACATAGGACCGGGTGCCTTATCTGCTTTCCTAGGTGCGAATATAAATTTTAACCCACGTGCTGGAACATCTTGGTTTGAAGGATCGTTTTCTTTAGACGACCTCATCAATGTTGAATTAAACCCTGATAATAAGTGGTGGCGTTACGTGATCGAATGTACTGGGAAGGCTTCAGCCATGTGTAGGGATAAAGCCATAGTCGCCTTTACAGACCTTTTAGACGTACCTACAAGTCTAGTTCATCTTAGAGGTGGAGCCTCAAAATTGGTTAAAGACGTATTCCTTGAACCAATCAAACTGAGGAAAGTCTTAGACCATCTACATCAAATCTGGTTCTACTGCTTTGAGAAAATCTCAGAAGTAATCGATACAAGCATTTACGGTTTTTCAAATTGGGCTATGCTATGGAGTAGACGTAAATCATTCATACTTCAATGCGACTTCAGCGTATACCTTTCACCAAAACTGTTTGATGAATTCATACTCCCCCTAGTAGTTGAAGAGTGTAGATTCTTTGAGAGAAGCTTCTGGCATTTAGATGGCCCTCTTGAAATTCCACACCTTGATAAACTCTTAAATATAAGCGAGCTTAACGGCATACAATGGATCCCTGGAGCTGGAAATCCAGACCCAGGTGACAGCTGTTGGATTCCACTGTATAAGAAAATACAGAAGGCTGAAAAGCTTCTTCAGATCCCAGGAATCCCCATATATAAAATAATTCAAGTATTAGATCAAATATCGCCTAAAGGCGTTTTAATTCAAACTTCAACTTCAAATCTTGAAGTTGCTGAAACAATATGTAGAAAAATATCTGAAAAATATGGTGTTCAATTTAAATGATGATTGATTACTATACTTTAAACATTTTTATGAAGTCTAGTAATGTATATAGTTCTGATTAAACTACTAGGCTAAGCCAGTTTAACGTCTTAGTTATAACCTCTAGCGTATGTTCTTTCTTGGAAAATGTGTGATCTCCCCCTTTAACTACGTAGAGCTCATTTTTATCGTTTAAACCTTTAATTATATCATATCCTTTCTTAGCTTCTTCTAAAGGTATAACAGGATCTCGATCTCCATGTATGATCAATATCGGAATTTTAATCTCACTCATAACATCAAAAGGAATCACGTAATCAATCGTGTCAAAGAAACTTTTCTTCAAATACCAACCGTTTGAAATTTCAATTGCCTCACCAGAATTAAGCTTCTCCAATTTATCTTTACTCATATGAGCGAGAAAACCGTTCCGTAGAGGACCGAGAGCCGCTGAGTACAATACTGCAAACTTTACACGTTTATCTTTCGATGCCAGTATCGTAGCAACCCTTCCACCCATACTTAAACCTATAACACCAACCCTCCCTCTATCAACCCATCTCTGTCTTATAAGGAAAGTTAAGGCGGCTTCCGCATCATCTACTTCACCGGGTAAAGTCATATCTTCAAACTCACCATCACTATCACCTGACCCTCTAAAGTCGAAGCGGAAGACTGTGAAACCAGATTTGCAGAGACTTCTTGCTATTTGAACGAAAAGTCTATGAGCCTCTGTCTTGTTTCCAGTGAAACCATGGAACATAACTATTCCCAGAGTCTTTTCCTCTGGCTTCAAGTTATCAGGTATATGGAGAACTCCAACCAATTCTTGATTTTTAAAAACTACTGGTTTAATCATTTTAAAACCTCTAACGTATAAAATCAAGCTATTATAGGTAA
>CALKCG010000094.1 GCA_938082915.1 uncultured archaeon
AGCGACCAGTTGTGAAGACTATGTAAAGCATCCTAGGTTTAAATAGGAAAAAGGTTGAAGTTTAAGATTTTCACACGACGTTTATAGATGGATGTGTCTGATGGGGGTCCCGCCTTGAAACCTATTAACTGTAGCTGCAACAGTATACGGAGAAGCTTCTTATTTCAACGGGCGTTGTAAAGGCTTTTAAAATTCTAATTCTAACCCTGTCCGTAGTGATAGGGTTTACTTTATCGATCTTCTTATGACCTATGGAGCTTCCTCTAACAACCTCCACGTAACTCCCATCCAAATAGGCTTCGATAACGTATTCTCTAATCCTCTGCCCGTTTCTAAGGTCTTCCATAGTGACAAAAGTATCGATTTTAACTAGTTTTTCAAATATCAATTCAACTGTTGCTATTCGAGTCGGATCATCATTGCAGTATTTCCCTTCGGCGATGGGTTTGCTAAACCTACGTTTCACTTCCTTACCAAACTCTAAATATCTCTTCATATCTGCTTCAGGTATTAAACCGTCTCTATCCGGGTTTGAGTTCAGTAATAGATTGCAACCTCTTCCCACAGATTTATAGTATATTGCCATAAGCTCGTCTAGAGGCTTAACGGTGTTTTCCGTGCTCGGCCGCCAGAACCAGTAGTGTCCTCGAATAGTTGTATCACATTCGCCTGGCAAGTATACTTCTCCAATACCGTCTGTCCACGCGTTAGAGATGAGTCCTTGTGCGAAAAGTAGGAATTGATCTTTAGGAACAGTATTCCAGAACGGGTATGGCGCTACACCTTCCTCGTTACCAACCCATCTGATAGTTGAATATTTCCCACCCTGGAAAACCATAGCGTTAGGTTGCAATTTGTGTAAAATTGGTCCTATGTCTGGACCCCATTCAGGGATTCCACCGTCGAACCAAAGCTCAACCAATTCACCGTAATTGCTGCATAGTTCTCTAAGCATTCCTAAGAATACTCTATTGTACCGTTCTTGTTCTTCACGTTTCCCAGAAGCAACACGCCCCCCTCTAACATTCATAAACGCATTCGTCCAATAGCTACAGTAGAAACCCGGCTTAATACCATGTCTTCTACATGAGTCTACAAATTCAGCAACGACGTCTCCTTTTCCGTTACGCCACTTAGATCTTTTAACACTATACTCATACTGTCCAGTAGGCCAGAGACAGAAGCCAGTAGAGTGTTTCGTCGTTAGAACGGCGTATTTCGCACCTATGGCTTTCGCTGCTTGCATCCACTGGTCAGTATTAAGTTTAACCGGGTTGAATATGTCCGGATCTGGAAGGTTTTCAAATGATTGAGGGTTTTCCCATTCAGGGGCATATGTTTCAATGTTGAAGTGTATGAAAAGCCCTACTTCCATATCCTGCCACTCAAGCTGTTGTCTACTAGGCTTAGCTATTGTTACGCTATTCATACTATCCGCCTAAAACGCTCTACGCTGTGTCGAGGATAAACTTTTTGTTGTTTCGCAGAGGACTCGCGTTAACTTGACAATCCTGTGGCTTGCTCAGTAGTAGATGTAATTGAAAGCCATGATTGGCTTCATACATTCTCACCGGTTTAGTTTGAGGAATTACCTTACCTATAACCTAAGAGCAAAACATATATTTGTGTTGTCTCGAATAAAGACTTCGGCGTAAAGATGTCAAGTGAACAGGTAGAAAGAAAAGTTACAACTGGAACACTTCTATGGATTGCCGTTTTAAGCGCGGTCTTAACCTTCATAAGTACGATGTGGCATGCCTTCCTACCGTTCGTGGCTAGATGCACTTTTACCGGCCTCGGAGTGATCTGCTCTGAGCCTGCTGAAATGGTTGGAATGCCCTTCGTCCTCTTGATGTTGCTATTTCCATTTACTTTGAAGAGTGGCTGGCTTAGAGAGAAGCTTGGAGCGGACAAACTAACATACATATATATAGTTGCATTCACGGTAGCGGGATTCTCAAACGTATTAATGCCTTGGTGCAACTTCCCATACTACGCCTGTAGCCGAGGCACTACTGCTACTACAAATCCGGTTTGGAAGGCTAAAATCCCAGCATTCGTAGCAGTACCACCTGAAGTGGCTGATGCTACTCTGCTGGGCGGGGTTGCTGAAATCCCATGGGACATATGGCTGGCTCCGATGCTGTGGTTCTTCGTGCTCATATCCTCTTTCGGCGTGATAAGCGTAGCAGTAGCGAACATTCTACGGAAAAGCTGGATAGACGTTGAACGTGTACCGTTCCCACATACACTTCTAGCATATGAGTCACTAGTACAAGTTCAAGGAGGAGACAGGGCAAAAACCAGGATGAAACCATTTCTCTTAGGTGTACTGGTCGGAATTATTGTCTCAGTGCCTTTAGGGGCGATCATGTTCTTCCCATGGTTTCCAGACATATACTCTTGGAGATCCTATACTTGCGGTCCTGGGTCTCAGCAAATAGCACCAGATTCTGCACTATACACCCTACCCATAGCTCTGCACTTCAATAAGCATCCCATACCGTTTGCCATAGCCTACATGCTCCCACTTGACGTATTATTCAGCACTTGGCTATTCACCCTGATATACGTGATAATCGTCTACTTGGCTTTCTACTCTGGGTATTACACAGCACTGCCAACGACGGGTAGCTGTGGACGGATATGGTGCGGCGATATTTCACCTTTATACGCTCCACCGCTTAGGCTTAGACTCATATCGGGTGGAGGTATTTTAGGACTTATACTGATGACGCTTTTCCTCGAGAGAAGACACATGATGCAGACTCTTAAAGCTGCATTCGGACGGATGAGCCCTGAGGAGAAGACGGCTCTCGAAAGAGATGAGCCTTTACCTTATAGGTCTTCTTGGATTATGCTGTTCATAGGCTTCATCATACTGTGGGGCTTATTAGTAGGTACGGGCTTTGACATTGCGCAGGGTTTTGCAATGGTTCTTTTGAGCACGATACTCTGGATAGGGCAAACGAGGCTGTTTGGACTTACTGGTGTTCATATAGAGTCTTCTGGTGCGGTTCAGTGGATTACGAGAGCTGTATGGTATCCTGAAATGCCTTATCCCGGAGAGCCGCCGACGGGGCTAGTGCTGGGTAGTGTTATGTGGAGTGCTCAGAGCAACCGCCATCCTTTAGACGGATGGGGCTGGTCTATGTGGGCACCGTTCTCAGCTTATCAGATGGGGAGGCTTACTGGAGTAAGTGCTAAAGACGTGTTTAAAGTAGTTCTAGTAGCATTGCTGGTAGCCCAATTCGTGAGCTTACCGACGGTCATCGTTGGTTTAAGCTACTATGGAATGGCTAGACTGCATGGAGCGTCAACATTATGGGCGTCGAATTTAGAGTGGTGGGCTAGCACGGGTTGGTTTGTAGTCGCTTCAGGTCCCCCAGCGGATTGGATTGGACACATTCTATTAGGCGTAATCGCATTAGCAGCTATGACCTATGTGCATGCTAGGGTTCTCTGGTTCCCACATCCTCTTGGACCTATACTAGCTTGGTCTATGAGTTTTCCATTATTTGGCTGGTGGCTTGCCTTCCTAGTGGCTTGGGTACTTAAAATGTTGACGCTTAGAATAGGCGGCAGTAGAGCGTATGAAGAAGTCGGTGTCCCATTTGTCGGTGGAGTCGTAGGAGGATACGCTATAATAAACTTCATATTCGCATTGATAGGTGTGATTAGGTTCTTCATACCATTTTAGACTAGGTTTCCACTTCCCCATTTTTTCCAACAAGGCTTATATTAGAGCGTTGATCCTTCTCCTTCTGTGAATCCTATGAAGCTTATGCCCAATATGGGGGAATATCTTAAACAGCATGACTTAATCTACGAATCGGCTCCTATTGAATGGAGCTGTGGAATCCCACTTGCCAATGGCGAAATTGGGGCCTTAATATGGGGTGATGGAAACCCTCTGAAGATAACGCTTGACAAATACGATACTTGGGAGCTTAGAACAGCCACTCCAACAGATTCACGTTACAACTATGCTGGCTTGAGGAAGCTTATAGAAGAGAGGCAGTTCGATGAAGCTAGACGTATATTCATGGATTTGACAAGGTTTTCAGGTAGAATAGAGGAGCCTTATCCAACGCGTATACCACTCCCCAGAATTGAGCTACGCTTCACAGATGAAATTGAAAAGTTTACGGCTAGGCTTCAACTTTACGATGCTGTCGCCTCTGGAGCTATGTCTTCCAAAGAAGGTAAAGTCTATTGGAGATGCTTTATACACTCAAGTAAAAACCTGATCGTTGTAGAGCTTCAGCGTCTTGGTAAGGTTAGGCTTAAAGAAGTTAAGATTGGTCTTGAGCATCTTGATGAAAAAGTTAAGAAGGCTTTGAAAAACTGGGGCTATCCAGACCCAATTTACGGGTCTAAAAACGGGTATAGATGGCTTATTCAGAAGTTTCCAGCTGAAAATGCGGCTGGAGGAGGATACGTAGTCGCTTGGAAGCTTGTAGGAGATGGTCGGAGAGAAGTACTGTATGTATCTGTGTTGTCTTTCAACGATTCTCCGACGCCTCTTGAATCAGCTATTAAAATGATAGATGAAGCTGTGGATGCTGATGTTAAAGTCTTACTCGACTCACATCGGGAGTTTTGGAGAAGCTTCTGGAGCAAGTCTTTCATAGCTCTTCCAGACTCTAGACTTGAAAACCTATTCTACGTCGAGCTCTACAAGTTAGCATGCTGCTCTATGGGTAAATACCCATGTCCGCTTCAAGGTTTATGGTCGCAGGACGGAGTATTACCTCCATGGAGTGGAGACTACCACTTAGATATGAACGTTGAGGAAACTTACTGGCCAGTCTACGCTAGTAACCATCTTGAACTCGGTAAGCCGCTCTACGAGCAGTTTTGGAGAAACTTACCTAGGTTTAAGCAGATGTGTCGTGAGTTCTTCGGGTTTGAAGGTGCATGGTCTAGGTGTGAGATGGCTTTAGATGGAACACCTATTTACGGATATTGGACGACTAACTTCTGGCCTGGAAACGGTGCTTGGCTTGCACACATGTACTGGCTACACTGGCTCTACTCTCAAGATAAAGACTTCCTGAGAGAGCGAGCATATCCGATGATGAAAGAGTTTATGAAGACCTACTTAAATCTCCTAGAGCTCTGGAATGATGGTAGATACCATCTACCGCTAAGCAATTCACCTGAATGGGAGGAAAACCGTCCAGAGGCATGGGGATCCGATACCACGTGTGATCTAGCGTTCATAAGGTGGCTTGCAAGTAGCCTCTTAGAAGCTTCGAAAATACTCAGCTTAGAAGACCCGGATGCCGTTAAATGGCGTGACGTATTGGAGAAGCTTGCAGACTATCCTAAAGATGAAAACGGGCTTCAGATATTCAGAGGACAGCCTCTAACCCACTCGCATAGGCATCCGTCGCATTTAATCCCAGTACATCCGCTTGGTATTTTAAACGTAGAAGGAAGTGAAGAAGATAGACGTTTGATATACCGCTCCATAGAGACCCTACTGCTCAGAGGTACTGGGGAGTGGGCTGGCTGGTCCTTCCCATGGGTGTCCATAATTGCTTCTAGAGTTAAATTGCCAAATATGGCTTGGCATATGCTTCAAACGTACTTCTACTTCATAAAGCCCAACACCTTCCACGTTAACGGAGATTACAGACGTTTTGGCGTATGTGCCTTTACATATCAACCTATGACTTTAGAGGCCGGCTTCTGCGCTGCCGCGGCGATAATGGAGATGCTTCTACAGTCTTGGGGTGGTCGTATAAGAGTCTTTCCAGCTATTCCAGAGTTTTGGAAGGACGCATACTTCCACAAGCTTAGAGCCGAGGGCGCCTTCCTAGTGACATCTAAGCTTAAAAACAGAATAATAGAATATATAATAGTAGAAAGTGAAGCTGGGAAGACCTGTGAAGTTATAAACCCCTTCGGTGAAAACGAAGTTTCACTTATAGACCTTAAAACGGGTGAGGAGAGGATCTTAGCCGGGGGGATTTTAAGGTTTGAAACTGAAAAGGGAGGTGTCTACCTATTAAAGTCCTCCAGTAAACCTTTGACTGAAATAGACCTATCGTACACCGTGTTTGAGAGGGCGGCTGGTGAAAAGAACTGGTTCGGGGTGAAAAAGGTTCCCAGATTCTAGATGAGCCCTATGAATCATTGGGAAGCATTGAATACGGGGGTTTAAATGGTCGAGTATAGTGATAAGTACCTGGCTCTCATGGGAGGCCGCTTCGGAAAACCTAAACGTATCCCACATTGGGAGCACTGGTCTTGTCCAGATGCTGAAACCTATATTACTGGCATAAATTTCTATGAGCATCCACGCCTCTGCCGGTTGAAAATGGCTGAGCTTTACCCACAGTTAGAACTGCCAATTCCCGAAAGAGATGATCCTATTCCCCGTCCGGAGAACTTGATGAGCGGTAGAAGCTCCTACATCGACGAGCATGGACGTCGACACGTCCGCTGGGGTCACTCGCTTAGCGATCATTGGAATTGGGGGGAGCGGTTTAAAACACTAGATGACGTGTTCTCATTCTCACCGCTAAAGCAAGGAGACTTCACAAATATCCCAGTGGTTGAATCACGCGATTACCGTGATGAGGAGAAGCTCTACAGGGAGTATCGCGTCCTCTATCCGGCTGATTGGGGTGATAAAGCACCCGAGGGGTCAACGGCATCTGTAGGCTTTTATAACACCATGTTTATGTGGCCGCTTCTTACCTTCGGTTGGAAGCTATTTCTGAGAGTCTGCCTAGACGAGCGGTTTGAAAGGATAATGGACGAGTTTGCAGAGATCAATAGACGCGTCTTCAGAGTCTTCGCTAGGCTACCCGTCAATTTCGTCATTTGTCACGATGACATAGTTACTTCCCGTGGACCTATTCTCTCTCCTGCCTGGATGCGGAAGTACATATTTCCACGCTATAGGGAGTTCTGGGAAATCGTTAGAGACGCTGGAAAAGTCGTCATATTTATGTCTGACGGATGTTTAGACGCATTTGTCGACGATATCATAACATGCGGTGCTCAAGGTATAATAACCGAGCCCTATACGAACATCCGTGCTATAGCCCGTAAATACCCCAACATCTTCCTAGCTGGTGAAGGAGACTGCCGCATCCTTCTACGGAATAATCCAGCTGAAATAGAGGCCATGGTGCGTAGAATGGTAGAGACTGCTAGAATAGCTGGAGGTTACGCTTTCTGTATTGGAAATCATATTCCCTGGAATACTCCGCCGCAGGCTGTTAAACTCTACTTAGACCTCTGCACTGAACTGGGGCGTTTAGAGTAGTCTTTTCATGTATTGTATTCATCGATAGCGTCCGTACACGTGGACGGTGTCGAACATCGTTAAAACGTTTTCAACGGGTGTTTCCTCGAGGATGTAGTCGTGGCTGGCACCTGCCACGTATCCCCCTCCAGGCATCATGATTTCGAGGACCTCGCGGGTTTTAGCTTGAACGAATTCTGGCGTACCGAATATTAGCCATGTGGAATCTACGGCGCCATTGAAGAGGATTTTATCTCCATATTCTCTTTTAAGTCTTCTAAGGTTCATTCCTCTACAGGAAGGCTGAATCGCGTGTAATCCATCCAATCCAACTTCTATCATAGCTGGAATGAGTTCTGCAAACCCTCCACAGCAGTGGAGCATAACTCTTAAACCGTATGAATGACCGAGGTCTACCAGTCGTTTAAGATGAGGTAAGACAAATCTTCTGAAGAGTTTCTCACTTATCATAGGGCCGTGTTTAGTGCCAAAGTCGTTGCCTATGAAGAATATGTCGATTAAATCGGCCGCCTCATCGAAAATCCTCCTGTTAACAGCCTCATAATAGCCTACTACGTGCTCGAATACGGCGTCTACGATTTCAGGTTCAGTATACATTTTAATAAACATGTTCTCCATGCCTAAAAGCTCCATAACGTCGTGCCAGAATGGAGACCAATCCCCGCCTAAAATAGCGTACTGGTCATAGTATTTCCTTGCATCGGCTCTAATGTTTGAAACGTCTATCCAAGCTGGATTAGGCCAAGAATACTCTTCCACCTCTCTAAGAGATGCGTTTGAAAGAGGGTGGTTTAAAGCATACCCGTAGTAAAGTCTACTCCGCTCTACTCCAAAGAGGGTGCGGATTTTAGCTCCAGGAATACGTGGAGTAATGATGTTCAATGGACCTACGTATCTAGCGTATACTCGGCGGAAGTCATCTCCAATCCTTCTAAGTAGGCCTTCATCATCTACACCCAGCGTACGTTTTGCTTTACTCCAGAACTCGGGTGAAGCACCACACCATACTGGGACTCTATCCGGCTCCTCATGCTCGAAAGCTGTTAAAACACGTTCTTTAGAATTCATCAGATACTATTGGCTGTCTTAAAAACTTATAACTTTTCCCCTGGAGGGTGATGTTGAGAGTCGAAAAAGGCGGGAATTAAATTACACGTACTTCTCCGCAGCTTCAGAAGCTATCTGTGCCCACTCCCACAGGCGTTGAGGCTGATATCTTACAGTGCTTATGTCTTTCATGTGTATCTCCATTATGCAGTTGAACTCCCTGGCTTTCCTCAGCTTCCTCTCCATATCTTTCCGTATGGCTTCGGGATCCCAGTTTGAAGCGGTTAGAACAGCTGGTGTCGGCTTCCAAGCAAATACGAATTCATCTTGAACGTTTTCAACGGCTTTATCGAAGTCTATGAATGGGCTCATTGAAATCTTACGTAGCCTGGGAATATTCCTCTTCAGGATATCTACCTTATTGTGTAGTGGCTCGCAGCAACCGTAGTAGTTTAAACCCCATTTCTCGTACCAGCGTTTCTCATGTTTTAACGCAAACTCCTCATGCATGGCTGGAGATGCGGCTGCGAAAACCTGAGCGGCGCCAACACCCCATAAATTCATTGGGTCATCTCTTAGAAGACCGAGCTTTTCATACTGCTCCAATCTATGTAACCAGGCGTCGATCATTCTATCGATAAGCTTATGTACGTAGTTTGGTCTACGGTACATGTCTATGAGGATCTCTTTCACACCAGTCCACTGTACGAGTTCATCCCAGGGTGCAAACCAGAAGGAGGAAATACCGCGTTTTTCAACCGGTATAATGTCTTCGAAAATATCGCATAGCATTTGGAATTCTCTTTCAGCTCTATCACGGTCGAACGTTACTTTAGGCGTTTTAATCTTCTCAATATCCTCCTCGCTTTTAATCTGCACGTGGAATCTGTGGGAGACTACGGGATTCCTCTCATCTGTTTTCACAACATCCGCCTGCACGTATATGCCGAAACCCGTATCGTAAACATAGTCTTGCAGAGGTTGTACGATTGTAGGGTCTAAACCTGGGTATTCGAATCTAGGGTCTTCCACTGGTGCGCCGAGCCTATGATTCCACTTATAGATCGTACGTCTCAGCCTCGCTTCATACCTTCGGCATAGGGGATGCTTTGTCTTAAGTTTGAGTTCACCGTAAACGTCCATCTCATGCCAAGGTATCTCGTAGATGTACACGATTGGCTTAACCATCTCTAGATTGTTTATCCTCTTCTGCAATTCTACGTATTCCTCGTTAATGGGTGATGTAGCGATTTCAACGATCTGTTTTCCAAGCTCTCTTAAAACCTCTTTATCGCTCTGCGGGATTTCTTCATACCTCTCCCGGTAATCCACTACGATCCACCTCAATCTTTTACTTTCTACTCTGATATTTTTAAACTTCCGCTCTGAATCTACCTCTATTAGTGTGGGAAAATACCGATAGGATAGGGGTTTGCGTAGTTGGTTGTGGGTAGATTGCGGATTTGCATTTGAAGGCTTATACGCTTCTTAGAAATAGACTCGGATTGTTTACGTATGACGTAAATGTTGTTAAAGCTGGGAAACTGGTTGTTAAATATAGTACAGAACCTTGGTTTAACAATTATAAAGATGTGCTTAAAAGTAGGGATATTGATGCGGTTGACATATGCCTTTCACGATCAACACGAGAAAACTATGATTGCCGTTATAGGGCTGGGAAACGCATTCTGGTTGATAGGCCTATTACGGTCCCAGCCTAAGTGGATACAGGGGACGTTGAAACCATAATATTGAAAACCCTCCTAAGCGTAGCTATAGTAATGATCTAAGGATGTGTGTTGTCTTTAAAAAGCTCCTCATAAGAGCTTTTTCACTTTCTCTATAAAGCTTTCAGCGTCTTCAATGGCTCCCTTAACGTGCTTTTCGGTATCCCAACCTCCATAGAAGTTTACGTGCATGGAGCTGACAGACCTCCAAAGCCTACCAAGTTCCTCATCATGGGTCTCTTCTACGAGCTTACTCACATATTCCCAAAGCTCTCCATGACTTGAAAGCCTCGAGCTTTCTCTCTTATAGGATAAATTTTTCAATGCAAGTGCCACAGCACCCCAAGCCTTTTCCCAGCCTGCCTTAAATTCCCCTTAACCAGTTCACCTCTAGCTTGCTCCATCAAGTTCTGTGAAGCTTCCCAATAAGATTCAGCCAGGCCTGTTGAATCAACCGATTCAGCTATCAAGCTCAGTACGTACCCTTCAACTGAAATACCCTGCGCTTTAGCCGCATTCCTCAACCTTTCATAAATTTTTCTGGAATGCTTACAGTAGCCATTCTGCCTACAATATTAACGAAGCGGGCTCATATATCAACTTTTAGAAACACTCATCAATGAATCATTTATGAAGGTCTTAAGCATATGGGTTTTGCGTATAACCTTTGCATTTTTAATCTTCTCAAGAGGTGTGGTGATACTTGGGTTCTGAGCTACGTAGTCTTTGATAGATTTACATAGCCCTTCCCCTTCGATGGCTCATTGAGGGCTTTCGCTGAATTCAAATCCCCACATCCGAAGTTTAATCTCCCCCTCATCGGCCCGTCCTCCATAGGAAGCTACGCTTCTAGAGCAGAGGGGGCAGGTCATAGAGGTGGTGAAGATGATTAACTATCATAGTCTATTTTAAAACTGCTGACCGCAACATTGTCATATACATACTACGGGGCGGTTGCCTATTACATTGGTTTTTCTGGTATCTAAAGTCAAAGTATGCACGTCTGTTAATGGATTCCAGGTATACTTTATTAGATTTGTTTTACGTATAAACTTTTATATGAGTCAGAATAGTAGCGTAGTTGAACCGGTAGACGTTCTTGAAATCCTCTGGAAGACGTTAAAAGATAATTATCCGATGATGGAGTATGCTGGTGTTTTAGACGATAGTTGGCTTGACGAATATAGGGGGAAAATTGTGGAAGTGCTTGACTGGGCTTCGGCGTACAGGCTTATGGAAGAGCTTGTGAACAGACTGAATGATTATCACACGCGTCTTGAGTGGCCTGGGAAGCCGACTTTATTGACGCCGCCTGTTAAACTTGCGGTTGTGGAAGAGGGACTTATAGTTATCGCTGAAGCCGATTCATCGACATCTCTTAAACCTGGGGATATTGTTTTGGCAGTTGAAGGCATGGATGCTATGGTTTTATTTCGAAAGCTTTTGAAAAGAGCTTTCGGTGCAACGGTTTATGCGAAGAGAAATTGGGCTTTAAACCAGATGCTGATAGGGGATCCCGAAAGCTCTGTAGAGCTGACTGTTTATAGGCATTATGTTGGAGTTTTTAACGTTAGACTTGTGAGAAGAAAGTGGTTGAAACAGGATAGCGTGGTATCCTATAGAACGTTAGATGGAGGAGTTGGCTACATTAAAATCGCCGCATTCACGGGAGGAGTTGACTTCATAAAACTATTCGATGATGTGCTTGAAAACCTTAGAGAAGCAAGATCTCTGGTGATAGATGTTAGAGATAATGGAGGGGGTTCGGATGGGCTTGCTGAAGCAGCTGTAGGGCGGTTCATAGATCAGCCTGTTATATGCAGTATAAACTTTCAGAGAAGACCTGGAACGGACGTGTATGATAGGTTCATAGCTATCGCTAAGCCCAGAGGACCTTGGCAGTATAAGGGTAAAGTGGCAGTTCTCATAAACGCGGGTTGCTGTAGTGCATGTGAACATTTTGTCTCAGGTATGAAGGAGGCTGGTGCATTACTCGTCGGAGAGCCTACTACTGGTGCATGCGGAGGAAGTAAACCTATAAATCTACCTGGGGGAGCTGTATTATATGTCTCCGAGACTTTCCCCATACATGGGAAAGCCCCGTCGCCATTAAATGGAATAAAACCTCACATAAAAGTTACAGTTAAGCTAAGAGATCTTCAAGCAGGGAGAGATATAGTGTTGGAAGCAGCCTTAAAGACACTGTTGGGTTTATAAGGCTTCCATTAAACCAGTATGCTTCCTAACGATATTTAGCGAACCTTCAGTCCTTAATGTCTCTACATCGGTATGTATTGTAAGGGTTACGCTGAGGTGATAAAAAGTGGGTAGTCTTCTATGGTAGAAGATGAATCGCTGAAACAATATTCAAAACGCATATGTGGAGGATATTGTGTATCAAAACCATAGAGAGTGGCTAATGGCTAAAGCGTACACGTACAACATACTGATAAACTTATGAGGGAAAACATGAAACCAAAGGCAAGGCTCAAGCAATAGGGAATTAAACCGCAAAGCAGAAATTATCCTTTTAACTAAGTTAGGCTGGGTGGTATTATGGGTTTGGTTGGTAAGAGCGTTAGGCTTGGCAGGATTTTCAACAAGAAAACCGGTAGGACCGTCGTCGTTACTATGGATCATGGTGTTGATCTAGGTCCTTTGGAGGGTTTGGAGAATCCAGGTGAAACCTTGTCTAGGGTTTTAGGCGGCGATTGTAAGCCCGACGCCGTCCTTATGAACCCTTCCATGATAAAACTAAACTACGCCAAGCTTGCAGGCGAAGTGGGCATCATAGCCCGTTTAGACGGAACTGCCACTATCATAGGCCCTGATATAACGGACTACAGGCTATTCTCATCCGTTGAAGAGGCTTTGAAGATAGGCGCAGACGCCGTAGCCACAATGGCCTTCATAGGCGTTCAAAGGGAGAGTGAAAACTCTGAGAAAATAGGGCGTATTACGCAGGACTGTGAGAAGTGGGGTATGCCACACATAGTCGAAGCCCTACCGCCTGAAATAGTCGAGCATCACTTTAAGCCTAAAGCAAAGTGGAAGTGGCCAGACCCTGAGCACGTAAAGTTCGTAGACAGGGTTGCCGCAGAGCTGGGGGCAGACATCGTAAAATCCTACTACACTGGAAGCCCAGACACGTTTAAAGAAGTCGTCAAATGCTGCCCAGTCCCAATAATAGTGTTAAGCGGACCGGGCGCTGAAGACCCTAAGGGGCTACTGCAAATAGTACGCGACGTGATGGACGTAGGGGCTAAAGGCGTAATAATGGGTAGAAACGTATGGGGATACAAGAAGCCACAGGCCATGGTCAAAGCCCTTGTGAAAATAGTCCATGAAGACTACAGCGTAGAAGAAGCATTAAAACTACTAGAAACCGGTTAACGTAGAGATATCGACTTCGAAGTCTACACTTCTACTGCTTCCTTATTTTCAACTTGGAAAAATAATGGTGAATATGGAAGGCTGACATTAACGTAATACCTATTAAAACTTAAATAGCTTGGAACCGATTCAAAGAATGACTTGCATGATAGACGTTAAGATTAGCATTATTGGTGCTGGTAGTGCGACTTTTTCACTTGCACTCATTAAAGATTTATGTCTTACGCCGAGTCTCGAAGGTAGTACGATTAGTTTAATGGATATAAATAGAGAGAGGCTTGATGCTGTTCACTTGCTCTGTAAAAGGTATGCGGATGAAATGGGTATAAGGTTGAATATTGAAGCTACCTTGGATAGGAGGGAGTCCTTAAGAGATGCAGATTTTGTGGTAAATACCGCTCTCGTTGTTGGCTATAGTGGTTATAGGGCTGGATGGTCCATAGGGTTTAAACATGGCTATAGGTTTGGTGGAAGCTACCACATAATGCATGATGAAGGCTTTTGGATAAACTTCTACCAGTTTAAACTGTTTGAATCCATAGTAGACGATATATTGGACATATGTCCAGATGCATGGTATATTCAACTCGCAAACCCGGTTTTAGCTGGGGTGACTTACCTGGGGCGGAAATATCCAAGGTTGAAGCTCGTTGGCTTATGCCACGGTTTTAGTGGTGTATATCATTTAGCAGAGGTCTTGGGGTTTAAGAAGGAAGATGTAACATTTGAAATTCCAGGCGTCAACCACTTCGTATGGTTAACCCACTTCTACCATAAAGGTGAGGATGCGTTTCCAAAACTAGATGAATGGATTGAGAGGGAAGCACCTAAATACTGGGAGAATTGTCCTCTTAGCGACGATTTAGGACCTAAAGCCGTAGACCTGTATAAAAGATTCGGTGTTTTCCCGATTGGAGATACGTGTACACCCGGCGGGGGCTCCTGGCCTTGGTGGTATCATACAGATGATGAGACTGAGCGAAGGTGGAGGGAAAACCCGCGTAAATGGTGGAGCTTCGTACTCGAGCCGCCGAAGGAAGACCCTATTGCCAAGCTGATTGAAATAGCGAAAAATCCGGCTGTTAAAGTTACGAGTATTTTCCCACCGGAGAAGTCTGGTGAGATAATTGTTCCCTTAATAGAGTCCATCGCATGCGACATACCGAGAACGTTCATAGTTAATATACCGAACAGTGGAGACTTCGTTCCAGGCGTACCGAGAGATTTTGAAGTTGAGGTTCCAGCGTTTGTTAGTAAGAGGGGTGTTCAGGGGATTAGAACTCATGGACTGCCCAAACCTTTAATTGCGTACATATTAAGGGATAGAGTGGCACCTGTTGAAGTAGAATTGGAGGCGTATGAAGCTGGTAGTAGAGAATTGTTGCTTCAACTAATACTCATGGATCCTTGGACGAGGTCGGAAGAGCAGGCTAAAGGACTTTTAGAAGATATACTTGCTTTACCGCGTTTTGAAGAAATGCGTCGACACTATAAGTAGATAGGCGTGAGAGTGCCATGAGCTATCTGTTAGGCATAGATGTAGGTACAACCTCTATTAAATGCGTCCTCTTCAACCAGAGAGGCGAAGTGGTCGCATCCAGCCGAAGCGAATACGAGCTTTCTATGCCTCAACCCGAATTTATAGAGGTTGAAGCTGAAACATATTGGAATGCTTTTAAAGATTCTCTTAAAAATGTTTTGAATAAATCAAAAGTAGACACCCGAAGTATTTCGGGTATAGCCGTGTCGAGTCAAGGGGAAACTTTCATACCTTTAGGCAAGGATGGAAGACCGTTAAGAAAGGCTATTGTATGGCTTGACAACCGGTCAAAAAAGGAGGCTGACGTTATAAGAGAAGAGTTCGGAGTGGACACTATATACCATATTACGGGGCAGAATGACGTCATCCCGACGTGGACGGCGACTAAAATATTATGGTTGAAGAAGAACGAGCCTATGGTCTTCGAGAGAGTGCATAAGTATTTGCTGCTTGAAGATTACATGATGTATAGGTTGACGGGGGAATACGTTACAGAGTATTCGATTGTATGCTCTTCTCTTATGTTCGACATATCACGGAGGAAATGGTGGGGTGATATTTTAGACTTCATCGGTATAACTGAAGACCAGCTTCCCGAGTTAAAACCTTCAGGTAGTTTTATAGGTAATATTACGCCAGAGGTTGCGGAGGAGACGGGGCTTCATACAGATACCGCCGTATCAACGGGAGCATACGATCAAGCAGCCAACGCTATCGGGGTTGGTAACATAGAGCCGGGAATAGTTACAGAAACGACTGGTGCAGCCTTAGCTATAGTAGCTACGACTGATCATGTAGTGCTGGATCCCATGCGAAGAATCCCCTGCCACCACCATGCTGTAGAAGGAAGATACTTCCTCCAACCTTGGTGTCATACAGCTGGAGCCATTCTTAAGTGGTATAGGGACAATTTTGGACTAGTGGAAGTGGAAGCCGCCAATAGAATCGGGGTAGACCCATACGATCTATTGACGCTTGAAGCATCTAAAGCCCCTCCTGGCTCTGACGGGTTAATTTTACTGCCGCATTTTGCAGGAGCAGCCTCCCCTGAATTCAATCCAAATGCTAGAGGGGTTTTATTCGGTCTCACATTGTATCATGGGAGAAGCCATATTGTAAGGGCGATATTAGAGTCTATTGCCTACATGCTTAGAAGTAATATCGGACTTCTTGAAGAGTTGGGTATTAAGGTTAAGGAGGTGAGGTCTACCGGGGGAGGTGCTAGAAGTAGACTGTGGAATCAGATTAAAGCAGACGTGCTTCAAAAGCCCATTTTAACTCTTCGTTGTGAAGAAACAGCAGCACTGGGTGTAGCCATACTTGCTGGTGTTGCTACGGGTGTATTCGATTCCGTAAAAGAAGCTGTTAGGTCTATGGTTTCCATAAATGAGGTGTTTAGTCCATCGGAGGCCAATAGAGATACATATGATAGACAGTACAACGTATACGTAAAGCTATATAAAACAGTGGAAGCATTGTTTTAAACGCCACCATATCGAACTCATACACTTATAAATAGTCGTTCTAGAGTATTTAGAATTGGGGGTTGAATTGCGTACTGGTTTCGTAAGTTTTATGGCACCAGCTTACACTCAAGAAACGGTTGAGTTCTTAAAGAAGATCGTAAGTCATGCTGAGGAAACCTTGAAGACGATAGGTATTGAAGTGTCTGTGACAGCTGGTCCTGTCATCGACCTGTTTGATGTAGACGATGCTGTGTCGAAGATGAAAACTGGGGAGTTCGACTTCATAACGGCTTTGATCCCATCGTGGGCTGAGCCTCCGATGATCGTAAATACTCTAATGCCGTTCTTTGATAAGCCGATCCTAATGTGGGTGTTATCTTCAATCCAAGAAAAGGATGTGCTTATAGCTCCGGCTGGAGCTGCTGCTATGTCAGCTGTGATGCATACATTGAAGACTATGGGTGCTAAACTCAAAGTCGTATATGGAAACCCGGAGTCTAGCGATGCCCGTGATAAGATACTGCGTTTTGCGCGTGTAGCTTCCGCGGTGAATAGGCTGTTAAATTCGAGGGTAGGTATTTTCGGTTACGCGGATATGGGTAGTTACACGGCTGGCTTCGATCAGACTTCTCTCCGTAGTAAGATAGGAGTTGAAGTGGAAGACTATGAAGTTCATAGGCTTTTATTGGAAGCTGATGAAGTAAGAGATGAAGAAGCTGACGGATTTATAGCCGAGCACTTTAAAGACTGGATCGTAGATGAGAGTGTTACAAAAGGAGATCTGAGAAAAGCCGTCAAGGTATACTTAGCCTTGAAAAGAATAATTGATAAGAGAAGATTTAACGCCGTTAGTATGAAGTGTGTGTATGGCTTGCCAATATACTACGGTATAACTCCCTGTATACCGCTTTCACTAACAGGTATCCATATACCTGTTGTATGCGAGAGTGATGTTCTCGGCTTAGTAACGGAGCTTATTATGGATTTTATCAGTGGGCAGCGCTCTGTGTATTTAGAGTTCTACGACATCTTCGACGACCGTATATTGATGGGCGTATGCGGTATGATTCCTCGATCGGCTCTAGAGAATACTCCGAGGATCTACAAGTATGCTTGGGGTAAGTTAACGGGCTTGATGGTCGTAGGCTCGATGAAGACTGGAAAAGTAACACTGGCTAGACTTACATCAGTCGGCGACCAGTACAAGATGCATATAGCATTAGGTGAAGCTGTAAAACCGAGAACCTGGCATGAAATAGGTTGGCAGTTAGAAGCACCAGTATACCCAAGTCTTGAGATAATATTTGGCGATAGAACGAGGAAATTCATGGAAAATATACTGGCTCAACACTACCATCTAGTATATGGTGATTACACCAATGAGCTGATTGATTTATGCAGATTACTTGGAATTGAAGCAATATTAACTTGAAGCTTTTTGATTTAGAGGAGAGTCTAGTAAAGGTAGCTAATGTCTTAACTTTTTGCTTACATGTAGAGTTTTCTAAAAATGGTGGAAATTGGGAGGTAAAAAATAAGGGGTCTTTTAAAATGGTATGAAGAACCTTACTGTCCCTACGAGATAGGCTATTAAATTGGATAACGCGTATCCAGCTATTCCGCCGCATGCGAATGGAACACCGTACTCTTCGTAGGCTTTGCTACCGCCTATGCGTAGAGTTATGAACTTAGCAATCCACGCCTCTAAGAAGGCATTCCACTCCCTCATCCAGTTGGGTGAGATAGCTGTTGCTAAAATAAATCCCACGGGATGTAGGGGCCACCATAGAAATCTAGTTCGGAGTGCAAATAATGCCATGATTATTACGAAGCCTCCAATTCCATATCCCAGTAATGCCTCTGACGGCATTTCATTATACCTTTCAGCGCTTGCCTCATTCCAGCACCAGCTTAATATGGAGCAGCCGCCTTTTAATGGAATACGTCCAGCGCCTAGGAGGTTTATCATCCAAACTCTAGTCGCAGACCCTACAAAGACGCTCACTATGGTTGTTATTATGAGAAGCACGTATATGTCTCTAAGGTTAACCTTAGTTAAGCTTCCCATCTTGAGGCACTGCATCGTGTAGAGGGCTCCCCCTCCCGGTCCTTGGGATGGGATGTTTTGAGCATAATGCATAAACATTTTACTCATAAACCACTCACTAGTGTAATTTTGAGGGGCCTGAGGCCATATGAACCTTAGAGGCCAGCTAGGCCACACCGTGCCTTCAAATGCATAACCGCATCCTGTTAAGCCGAATATGTAAGTTGTTGACAGTGGATACAGGAAGCCTAGAGCCAGTAAGACGATCAACGCCGTTCCTACACTTAAGCCGGCTGAAAGTAGGTAGGCCATCACTATTGCGACTGAAATTACTATGAACATGTAGACCTGCCTATAGCTAAACGGCTCGCGCACCTCTTCTGGACTTTTGCTGCCATATATGGCTGACCTGATGGTTCTGGCAAGGTGTTCTCTAGAATTGAAAAGTATCATAACGGCTATAGCGACAGTTCCACCTATCATCGTCATCCAGCCAAAGTTATACGGGTCGCCGAAGAGCGGTGACATCTTAAAACCTGCAAATCCAAGAATTCTACATGCGCTACCTGCATCAAATATGCCCGTGTAATAGCCTAATAGGTAAGCTATCTGTGCAAGTATGATCAATACCACAAAGAATGCCCACGCCGAGAATAAAACTTCCAACGGGGCTAGGTAGTATATTAGAACTGGATGAATGTTTTTCGTATATCCAGGCCACCAGGCTAAGGTTCTTGTGATGATATCAGTAGAGTAGAGGCATACGCAACCATGGGGGCTCGTACTATCTGTAGCTGTACCCCTCCATGCTAATATGTCTGGCCACCATGGGAATAGATTTGTACATAGTATCTGAATCTCGAACAATAAAGCTACAATAAAGCCCAGTATAAACCATCTCATCGTCCTCTTCGCATTCGGCTCTCCAGATACCCTCTCTACGACGTCATAAGCTGCGACGACGTATGGGAATGGTAGTCTCTCTACATCAATCCATCTATGTCTGAATAGTAGCATTATGCTCGAAGTAAGCAGATAAAACACTATGAAGTATAGTGACCAGAAGACTATGGCGTTAGCCCACGCACCCCAGTTGGTTTCAACGCCTCCTATATGTATAAGCTGAATAACGTTGGAAGGCGGCATCCACCACATGTTCTCAAGTATGCCTCTAAGAGGCGGCTCCGTGAATAGAGTCAGCCTAGCTATGCTGACTGGAAAGTTAACATTATTCTGGAAATGTCCAATACCGTATATGCCAATGGCGGAGCCTATAATGTATAACGAAGTAAGTAGTGTAGTAGTAGATATTCTACCTTTAAACGGGTATGCTAACAGTAGAATTGTAATCGCAAACGTCGGCACCATTATTGTTTCGTTCGCCGGTCCAAAGCTATATCGACACCCAAATATGCCGCCAACGGATAGGTTTAAAAATAGGCTAACGGTTCCCGCGAAAGTCACTATAATGGTCAACACTGTTAATAGGACCATTGAAGAAGGCTTAATTCTAAATTCTTCTACAATTTTCTCACTGCTCATCTTCCCTAGAGATGTTTTTCACCCGGAAATCATTTAAGTCTTGTGTTCCTCTCACTCCAATAATCCATAAGAATACACGTCTCGTTGAAGACGGGTTGCGTTTCTATGAAAATGTTCTCTAGGTATACAGATTACTAGACTTCACAGTCATTTCTTGAATAGCTTATTTTACTGTTGTGACCGTAAATATGCTTCTAGGTGGAACGTAGAAGAATAAACCATTGTACGGATAGTTTTCAGTCTTTAAACCCAACTCTCCAGCCTTTACACAGTTTTCCTCTTCAGTAGTCCTGTGGTAAGACAATCTTTTGCCTTCAATATCTGAGCTGTCTTCTACGAAGCCATTGAGGTATAGGGGCTGATAAGAATAATTCATCCCGATTAGGGTTAACTCCTCTCTTTCATCGTCTGTAAACGCTAGAATTCTCACCTTATCGCTCTCCACACTAGTACTTGCTCTGATGAAGCCGGGTCTGACGAATCTGTATACTTGTTTAGCAGCGTAGTATCTCTTCTTCGGAGTAAATAGTCTCCGCCCAGCTCTCAAAAGTCCGTATATGGTCCAAGCTTCATC
>CALKCG010000095.1 GCA_938082915.1 uncultured archaeon
TAGAGGCATCCGTAGGAAGGCTGGTATAAAGCCAGGAGGAATTGTAAAAGCCTTGGTGAGAGGTACTGAACTTATCTTGGCTATTAACTGAAGATGAAAAGCCATATCAGATATTTCACAGCGAACACAAACCCTAAAAGAGTGGTAAATGATAGGTGGAAGAGCCGGTTTAGATTTTTAAATCTTTGAGCCTTTCTCGGTCAAATTATTTATCCAATGCATTTAACATTAATGCTTAAATCTACGTAAGTTGAAAATAGCTTTAACATGACGTTTAAAGTCTCTCCGAAGGAGAATATTCTCTCAGCTATTGGATGGAAAGAGCCTTGGTGGCTACCCTGCCCAATGTTCGACGAATCGGTTAAAACAGTTGAACCTGGCATAATAGAGCATAGAAGCGAAGGTGTAGATGATTGGAAGGTTGTTTGGACTCTTAAAGACCCGTTTTCAGACGGTTTCCCAGTTGGTCATCCAATTAATACGTTGGAAGACTTAGACAGGTATGACCCGCCTTCACCGTCTAAAAGTAGAATATTGGAGCCTGTTTTCGACGGAGTTCGTAGAGTCGACCGTAAAGTTAGTCTGTTAGCTCTCGATCACGGCTGGGGAGTATTCGAGAGGGCTTGGCTTCTCTTAGGCGGTATGCCTAAATTATTCCTATGGTCTAAATTATACCCCGACGCCGTAGATGAATTGATGGATATGGTTGTTGAAGTTAAACTCGAAGTTTTGGAGACCGTTCTAAAAGAGGTTGATTTCGATATCGTGCTTTACGGCGACGATTGGGGTATGGAGGATAGGCTTCTATTCTCACCCGAATGGTGGAGGAGATTTTTAAAACCTAGACATGGAAAGCTCTACCGAGCCGTTAAGAACGCCGGGGCGTTCTGCTATCTACACAGCGATGGGAAAGTAGAGGTATTGGTGCCAGAGTTGATAGATATGGGTGTAGACATATTGAATATACAGCGTGAATGTAACGATTGGGCAAAAATACTTGGAGATTTTCAAGGTAGGATTACTCTATGGGGTGGAGTAAGCGCTAGAACCCTTGATAGAGGAACAGCCAGTCAAGTTGCAATGGAAGTTGAAACGTGTATTAAACTTGGTAGGGCGGGTGGTGTTATAATGGCTCCAGGGCATGCCTTAAAATATAGGAGCGAGAATATAGAAACTATGAAGAAGGTTTGGGAGGAAAAGGGGAAATACCGGGATTAGACTTCTCCAGAGATGTTGACATGGATCGTACTAAACTAGCCTCCAGACTGCAAGATTACTTAAACTCTATAGAGCTTAAAGAGCTGACTTCTGGCCATATTAAAATTGTAGAGTTAAAACTCTATGAGAAGCAAGGGCTAAGTAATACGATATATCTTCTCAAGGTTGAAGCCGACGATGGATTTAATGGAGAGTTCATCCTCCGAGTTTATCCAGGCAATGGGGAGAAGGCTTTTAAAGAATTTAAGATTCTAAGTGTATTGCATAGTAAGGGTATACCTGTTCCAAAGGTTTACGGTTTTGATAAGAGTGGGAAGGTTTTAGGTAAACCCTTCATAATAATGGAGAATATTCAACATTCTCCTGTTGCAGACTATTATGAGTTTATCGACGCTGCTGCTAAATCACTAGTCGGCATTCACAGTATAACTCCAAGCGAAGTCGAAGACGTTTTAAAGGTTAAGAAGAACCATCCCATAGGTGATCTAAAGGAGGTTAAAGCATTGATGACCATATCTATGTTGACTACGCTGGAAAATCCCATGGTTTTCGCAAGGCTTTTCAACAGTGCGAGAAAGCTTGAAGATAGCCGAGTTGAAGCTAGGTTAAGGTTGATCCACGGCGACTACGGCTTTGACAACATAGTTTACAGCAACGGTAAAGCCTACGTGATCGATTGGGAAGGCACGGAAATAGCTGAGCCTACATTCGATGTAGCATATGCTTTCAACTTCCTAGATTTCGACGATAAAATGTCTGGGAGAACCGGTCAAAAGCTGTCGGAGACGTTTATAGAGTCCTATGAGAGGCACGGTGGATCCATCGTAGACTTTCAATTCTATAGGAAGTTAGCTGCCTTAAAACTCCTAACAATATTGGAGGCCGTTTCACGCCCAGGGCTGATAGCTCTCATAGCTAGAGAATTTAGAAGACGTACTAAAGCTGAAGACGCCAAACGCTTCCTCGAAACCTTCAAGAGGCATCTTAGAAGCATCTTAAACAACGAAGAATAGAGGAAAATCTTAAAAGATTACTACGGGTATTAAATTATCGGTGTCCTTCTGGTTGAAAAAAACCTATGAAGCAGAACGAATTAAACCAACAACCCTTTCAATATGCGCAATCATAAGCATAATCTTGGCGTTTGTCATAAGCTTCCAAGGACCTCTACTACCAGCACCATTGGGATGTGCACAAAGCCTGGGTTCTCCAATTATGATGACTGGCGCAGACTTTCCAGGCTGGCCTATGGTGGCTCTACTGGTGATCATGGCGCTTAACCAGATCCCAAGCATGAGGAAGTTTCTCACAAGTAGAAACTTGGCCTATCTCTTCGTTACACTTGTCTCATGTACGATGGTTGGAGGGGTTGTAGGAGGCAATGATCAAGCCTATCTTCTGAGTAGATATGCGATCTCAGAATCCTTCGGCAGATATCTACTTGAATTCGTAACGCTTCCAGCTGAAGCATCTTTACCGCTTATCAACGGAGTTGGAGACCTAGGACTACTACCCTGGAACACCATATTCCCAGCGGTCATGTGGCGCTTCTTAATGTTTGGAATATTCTCATGATTACCATAGGTATAGCCAATATCTTCCGCCGCGAGTGGATTGAAATCGAGAAAATACCCTTCCCCTACACTCTAGTATATCACACGTGTTTAGTCAACGTGGAGAACATAAGGAGAAGAGAATGGCCTACGAGGACAACATTCCTCACAGGTCTTCTCGTAGGCTTCATACTCTGCCTACCTATAGGTGCAACGTACATGTTCCCATGGTTTCCGGACATATACTCATGGAAGGTTAACACCTGCGGCCCTGGCTCACAGTGGTTTGCACCGCCGGGAATACCGTGGCACTTAGGTATAAATAAACATCCGACTTTCTGGGCGTTTATGCTTATAATACCGATACACTACCTATTCAGCACCCTATTTTACCTGCTGATTTTTGAAATAGCAGTATTTGCCTCTTATGCGGCTGGATACTACACGGAGATGACGCAGTACGACTTCTGCGGAAGGAACTGGTGTGCTCCAAGCCCATACGTCAGCCCACCGATTCAGATCTCAGTCATAAGTACAGGCGCTATGATTGGAATATTCATCTCCATGATTATCTACGAGAGACGCTACATAGCTGAAACCTTGAGCGCTGCATTTGGAAGACTCCGCGGAAGCGAAGTTGAAAGCAGAGAGCCTACATCTTATAGAAGCTCTTGGATAATGGTCATCGCGTCTTTCATACTTATGATGGCCTTCTTCATGTACACAGGGCTAAGCCCATGGCTGTCCTTTGTAGTCCCATTCGCAGGAGTTGTAACTTGGATGGTTACTGGAATGGTTTGGGGGAGAATTGGATTCGCCTACGAGCCGTGCTACGACCTCACACCAGCTATGATAAGAGTAATGGCTTGGCCGACTCAGCTCCTACCTGAAGTAAACTCTGTAGATTATGCCCTCGTTCCCCTACTGAGCAGAGAGCATATTGGACATTATGCGGCTGCAGGTTTCGGTTCGGCATTCTACGCGTCAGTCCTATCCTATAAAATGACCGACCTCGCTAGGATAAACACCAAAGACGTTTTTAAACTAATAGTCGTCTCACTTTTCCCAGCTTTATTCGTTTATCTGCTTTGTAAAATAGCCTTACTTCCAGGCCTCTTTGGGGCTAGGAGAATTGGATACGAGATTTCCAAGGCGATATCCAGTGGAACTTCTGGTATAGACCTGTTGATATACCGATTTCAGAAGCCATTATACATCTGCTCATAGGTTTTCTCATAGTGATAGTGGGGCGATACTTATATACGAAGCTTCTATGGTTCCCAGACCCCATAGTTGCACCCGTCTCATGGGCCTGGGGCGTCTCCCTATGGGGAGCCTGGGTTCCAATACTAGTAGCGCTGATAGTTAAGAACCTCGTTCTTAGAATAGGCGGAAGTAAACTGTACGAGGAGAAGGTCGTACCATTCGCATCAGGAGTAATACTGGGAGAAGTCTCACAAGTCTTAACACTCAGCGTACTAGCATGGATAATACTACCACGACCAATAATATAGCATTACACGGTTAATAGATAATTCCTCATTTATTTTTCCCTTTACAAACTAAACCTTAATTAACCCCCTTAGAATTCATTCTAAATTGAAGCCCGGTGGTGTAGCGGCCAAGCATGGCGGGCTCTGGATCCTACTCCCGGAGGGGAACCCCGCCGACGGGAGTTCGAATCTCCCCCGGGCTACTAAAGCTTCCATTAAAGCCATGTTTATTTATGCTTCTACTACCATATTCGGTGTTAACATTCGCGTTGGGACGCCCCTCTTCTAGTAGCCTTGCGAGTAGTTCGTTCAGCTTAACTTTAGGATTTTGACATGCTACTCACTTCTGGTATATTTCAAATCCCAGCTTTCTTAGCATCCTGTAGACGTCCATGGAAGTGAAGCCTATTTTAGATATTTTCAGGGCTACGGAGGCCACCTGCTTGATTGGAGTATTTTATCCCATTTATTCTCACGTAGTATTTTGTCACGGGTTCGGGCTCGACGCCATGTTGAGTAAGTCTACGTAAAGTCTTATATATCGTACCATGCAGATTCTATCGTGTATGGCTAGTAGATATGAGTCTAAAGTATATGAGCTTTTATTCAGGAAGCCCGTGATGCCGAACGAAGTCGCTTTGAAGCCCGACGTTTCTCATAGGACCGCTCTACGGGCTCTAATGCACCTAGCCTTAACTAAGGAAGACGTACGGTATAAGAGCTCTGGGAAGATACACTTGTTCTGGAAGGGGTCGTAATGCTTACTGAGCGTTTACTACTGGAACATAAGGTTAAGAGGATTGTAGAGGGGAGGCCAAGTGGAGGTTGGGCTTCTAAGCATTCTATTGTCTTGCGGAGGCTCTATATTTCGGGAGAGCAATTATTATTCATGTTTCTACGGTTCTACTAGAGTTCATGGAGAGTTTAAGCTTAAGGGGCTAAGAGGAAGTCGTTGCCACTTGAAAGTAGATCGGTGATCGAACATTTAATTGAGGCATCTAATGTATGAAGGTTTTGATACCTCGAAATGTTGTAGTACTCTTTACTTCTAGCTTTATTCTAGCGCTTACCCTGGGTATTTAAGGTGGCTTTTACCGTTATACTTGACGCGTCAGGGCTATGAGGCTCTAATAGTCTCTTTTTCCACTTCAGCACTGATCAATGCCATAATTGCACCATGCGGTGGTTTCCTCGCAGACACCGTAGGGAGGAAACCCTTGCTTCTGTTAAGTGCTACTCTATTCGCAGTAGGTACTGTTTTGATCGCTACCTCTTTTCACCAGTTTTCCCCGTCTATTGGTGCGATCATCATTCTAACCTCTCCAGCGATGGCTGGAGGAGCATATAACTCCCTTATCTCAGAATCCGTACCCAGAGACCTGAGGGGGAGGATATTCTCAATCGGTTTATTCGCTAGTTTCACCGGGATGTCCATGAGATCCACTATATTCGGGTTCCTCATGGAGAGGGTCGGGCTTAGCTCAACCCTATCTATGGTCGCTATTCTCGCAACTACTGGAGCGGTTTTACGTTTAGCGATAGTTGAGACTAAGAAGAAGGTGCAGCCTAGAGTTGACAATCGGCCACCGGTCTTGGACGCAGTGAGAGAATTGTTCTTAAGCAGAGAATTAGCACCGCTTACAGCTATGAACCTCATCATGGGTTTTATTGGGCAGCTGTTCTACATATTTCTTACAATATACCTTTCCAAAGTGATCGGGTTTAACGCGGAAGCCATAGGCTTGACTTTTTCAACCTTCATTGCCTCTCAAGCAGTAGGTCAATTGGTCTCTGGAACCTTCGTAGACAGGTATGGTGAAGTTAAAGCGCTCATACTAGACGTGCTTGCCTCAGCCCCTTCCACAGTCTTATTCATCATATTACCCATGGCGGCTCCAGCTCTATTACCTATACTTCTCACTCCAAATGCGTTCTTCTCCGCATTCACCACAACAGCTCTCTTCACCTACGTAGCTAGAACTGTGCATGAAAATAGGCGGGCTACAGTCTACGGCTTTCTAATAAGCATGAGTAATCTATCCTCACTCCCCGCGCCAGTGGTAGGCACAATCCTTTGGACATATATTCCCCAATCGGTATTCCCACCATACATAATACTAGCATTCGCTTTGCTACCATTAATCCTAATGCTTAAACGCACTAATGAAGCGGATAGATAATGTGAGCTACCTTGGGGAACCCTTTTGACAACGTCAATATCACGTTGAACTGGACCTGCAACCCAGCTGAAAACTGCCATAATGATAATTCTTCTACGCTAAGTCTAAGCCCGAGAGGACGTTGAAGTTTTAAACCACCGTATTCAAGCCGTAAAGTCTTGAAAGGCGAGCGGCTCTAACACTTGAATACATGGATAGGGGCCATCCTATGTTTCTTCTACTACTATTCTAGGAAGTGTTAACATTTTGCCTTGCTTATCTTCCCAGAGCGGGGGGAGTGCTTACCTTTTTTAGCCGCGTGAGTTTTAAAGGCGAGTTGGAAGACCCTTCACGGCGGTTGTCTAAAAGTTTAAACGGAAAACTCAATTTTTTTTTTTAAAAAAAACTTAAAAATTGACATAGGAAATTAAAATCCGGTGGGAAAATGGGTAGTGAAAAAGCA
>CALKCG010000096.1 GCA_938082915.1 uncultured archaeon
TTTTAAAGCCTTTATCAAAGCGTTTTCATCTACAATAGCTCCTCTAGCAGTATTGATTAGGAAAGCCGTAGGCTTCATAAGCCTAAGCTCACGTTCGCCAATCAAACCCCTAGTCTCAGAAGTCAAAGAAGCATGAATAGAAACGAAATCGGACTCTTTCAAGACAGCTTCTAAGCTTGTAAGCTTTACACTAAGCCTATCGGCTTTACTTCTATCGACGAATGGATCGTATGCCAATATGTGCATTCCAAAAGCCTTAGCTATTTCAGCGACCCTACTCCCTATACTGCCTAAACCTATTATACCTAGAGTTTTATCTTTAAGGTCAAAACCGATGAATTCAAGCCTCGACCATCCACCAGACTTCATAAGCACATGTGCATCTACTATACGCCTACTGAGCGTGAGCATAAGCCCGACTGTATACTCTGCTACACTTTCAGCGTTCGCACCTGGAGTATACGTGACGACTATACGTTTCTCCGTAGCCGCCTGTAAATCTATATTGTCTACGCCAACACCATGCCTAGCTATTATACGGACTCTAATATCTCCAGTTAACAATTCCCTCGTTATCTTATCCGTTCCTAAAACTACACCGTCATATTCTCTTAAAACGTTTTGAAGATCTTCGGTTTGAAGTTCCCCCCTGTTGATGGTAACTTCAGCAATCTCGTTTAAACGTTTAAAAACGTCTGGCGTTAATGATCCGAAGGAGCCTGATGTTACGTAGATTCGAGGCTTATCCTTCAAGTAAACCTCCTTCCCCCTATTGAGAGTCGGAAACCTATCTATCTTGACTATTACGTAAAGTTTTCTCTACAGTATTCCTCTGCCTTACGGTTTATACTTCTTCTATGGCGATTGAAGGGCGGCAGTGGACGGGGGCATTAAAAAAAAAGCAACGTGGAGATGAATAGTGACCAGCGGTGTTTTCTACTACTGTGATAGCAAGGTTTAACTCTACTATCTCCTATAAACCGATATTGGTGTCTTTTCAGTGAGCGAGCTATGGAGTGAAAAGTATCGGCCTAAAACCCTAAAAGACATGGTTAATCAGAGGGATATAGTGGAAAGATTGAAGAGATTCGTTGAAACAAAGTCTATGCCCCATTGTCTTTTCGCTGGTCCACCTGGAACCGGTAAGACGACGGCTGCACTATGCTTAGCTAGAGAACTCTTCGGCAGGTTTCTGGCAGATAGCTTTATGGAGCTTAATGCCTCAGATGAAAGAGGAATAGATGTCATCAGGGATACTGTTAAACGTTTTGCTAGGAGTAAGAGTTTATCGGATGTGCCGTTTAAACTGCTCGTTCTCGACGAGGCTGATCATTTAACGGCGGATGCCCAGCATGCTCTTAGAAGGACTATGGAGAAGTATACGGATACTTGTAGGTTTATACTTTCCTGTAATTACAGTAGCCGTATTATTGAGCCCATACAGTCTAGATGCGCGATCTTCAGGTTTACACCGTTGCCTATGGAGGATACAATTGGTTTCCTGAAGAGTATCGCTGAAGCTGAAGGAGTCCAATTGTCTGAAGACGGTGTTGAAGCTATAGCTGAAGTAGCCGCTGGAGACCTTAGGAGAGCTATAAACCTTCTACAGGCTGCTTCGGCGACGGGCGAATCCGTAACTTCAGACGTTGTCTACAAGGTCGTCGGGCTTGTACATCCTAAGAGGATATTGGATCTACTGGATATCTCTATAAAGGGCGATTTAATCGAGGCTAGGGAAGAGCTTAGGAGAATGCTCTACGCGGAAGGCTACTCGGGTTCTGACATAGTGAAGCAGATACATTCTCAAGTGTTTAAACTAGACGTTCCTGAGCCTGTTAAACTTAAAATAATCGAACTTGTAGGTGAAGCAGATTATAGGATAGACCAGGGTGCGGATGAAGAAGTTCAGATAATGGCTTTACTAGCTAAGGTAAAGCTTGTAGCTTTAAAGGGAGGATAGGCGTTGTCTGAAGTCCCGTGGGTTGAGAAGTATAGGCCTAGAAGCTTGGAGGAATACGTAGGTAATAGCGAAGCCGTTGAACATTTAATCAGATGGGTTAAAAACTGGGATCCGAAGGGTAAGAAGGCGGCTCTCTTATACGGTCCTCCGGGCGTGGGTAAAACGACCATAGCGTTGATCGTAGCTAGGATGTTCAACTACGACCTCGTTGAAATGAATGCGAGCGATTGGAGGACTGCTGAGAAAGTATCTAGGGTTGCTGGTAGAGCTGCGGAGCAGGGTACCCTATACGGCCAAAGTAGACGTATAATTCTGATAGATGAGGTTGACGGTATAGCTGGTGAAGACGTTGGAGGTTTAACGGCCCTCTTAGACGTTATGAGGAAGTCGAGAAACCCGGTTATACTGGTCGCCAACGACATATGGCAGCCTAGGTTTTCCATTTTGAGGGAAGTCTGCGAGCTCATAGAGTTTAAGAGGCTTACTTCTAGAGACATAGTTAAGCATTTGAAGCGTATATGCGCTATGGAGGAGTTGGAAGCGGATGACGATGCTTTAAAGGTGATAGCTGAGAAGTCTGAAGGCGATATGAGGTCTGCTGTAAACGACCTTCAAACAGTCTCCTACGGGCGTAAACGTATAACGGTTGAAGATGTAAGTTGGCTTGCCGTTAGAAATAGAATCCTACCGATATTTGACGCTTTAAAACTAGTCTTCTACGCTAAAACGGTTAACGGTGCTAAATCTGCGTTCGAAATGGTTGACATGGATCCTGAAATGTTCTTTGAATGGGTTTACGAAAACGTGCCAGCTCAATTTAACGCTCCTGAAGACCTGGCTGAGGCCTTTGAAAACCTTGCACTGGCAGACCTTTTTCTAGCGAGGATTAAGAGGGAGCAGAATTGGAAGCTTTTAAGCTACGCGTTAGAGTATATGACGGCTGGCGTAGCAGTTTCCAGGCGGTACAGTAAGCCTAAATGGGCTCCCTTCAAATTCCCATCTAGAATAAAGTTTCTCAGCGCTCTCAAGGCTAGGAGAGAGCTTTTAAACAGTTTGGCCGCTAAAATAGCTTCTAAAACCCACGCTTCAAAGTCTAAAGCTGTTAGAGAGTATCTCCCGTATTTGAAGGCTATAGCCATTTTAAACCCGAGTTTATGTGAGAAGATTGGTAAAAACCTGGGTCTTACGGAGGAGGAATTCAGCGTACTCGGAGGTTTAAAGGAGGCCCCTGAGAAGCCTAGTAGGGTTAAGTACGCGAGGAGGCGGTAGGGCCGTATAAACCTACAATACGCTT
>CALKCG010000097.1 GCA_938082915.1 uncultured archaeon
TGAGGAAAGTTCAGGTTTTAACGCCTATAATGCTTGCATTAGTCTTGAGTACGTTGCTAGTATCGCCGATTGTTATGGCGGACAACGATGAAACTGAAGACGCGTTGAAAAATAAGGCTGAAGCGATGCTTAAACTTTTAGAGATTACTAAGAGAAGAGCCGATCAGACTTTAAAATTGTTAGGGGAAACTATGGGAGGGATCCCTGAGGATATTAACGCCGCGTATCAAGAGGCTTTAAACCTTTACGATCAGAGTAGGAAGGCGTATGATGGTGGAGACTATAGCACATGTATAGCGCTTGGTCGTCAGGCGATGGCTAAGTTTGAGTCCTGCTTGAAGAATGCTTGTAGGCTTCTCGTAGGTGAAGTTGAAGAGGCTATGGCTTGGAGGGGTCTCACGGTGGCTTTAAAGAGGCTTAGAGAGTTTATAGATAGGGTTAAAGCCTTAAGAGACAAGGCATATGAGGAATTTGAAGAATTAAGGATTAATATAACAAAGATTGTTGACCCGCTTATAGAAGAGGCTAACGATGCGGCTAACGATGCTGAAGAGCTTATAGAGAGCGGATATTACGTTAATGCGTCTAAGGCTATTGGTGAGGGGCATTCTAAGGCTGCTCATGCTTTAGCGGCTTTAAACAGGCTTTTAAAGGGTAGGATTGCGGCAATTGGTAGAGCTAAGCGTTACATAGGGAGGGCTTTTGAGAGACTTAGTGAGCGTATTAGGGAGAGGGCTAGACATATGGAGAGGGCTAGGGCTAGAGTCATCTTGAATAAGCTTGATCAAATCGCTGATAAGCTTGAGAAGCTTAAAGAGATTCCCAGTGATGAAGAGGCTAGGGAGAGGCTTAGAGAGAGGCTTACTGAGGTACAGAGTATGTTGGAGGAGCTTTTAGAAGAGCTTTAGGGTAACTAGCAGTTCCTGAATAGATAGATTTCTATAGATGTTTAGCGTATACTCTACTTGTGGAAGTAATCCTTAGTGTTCCATTCAGCTATGATGCAAGCAATGAAGTTAGAAGGCTTTTAGAGGATTTCAGGGATATGATTAATTTCTGCATAGACTTTGCCTTAAAAAGACGGATAACATCTTACGCTACGCTCAGGAAGGGTGTCTACGAGGAGTGGAAAAAGAGATGGGATTATTCAACACATTTTTGCTATTCAGCCTGTAAGATAGCATTGGCAATTCTAAAAGGCTGGAGAAGGCGGATACGTAAAGGGGAGATTAAAGATGAAAAGCCTGTCGTTAGAAAGCTCTTCATGCAACTCGACCCTCAACTCTACAAGTTTTATGGTGAAAGAGTACGAATTTCAGTTAAGCCAAGAAGCTTCATCTACTTAGAGTTAAAGTATGGGGAATATCAGAGGAAGTTTATAGAAGCTTGGAGAAGGGGGGAACTGAGAACAGGTGAGATAACAATAAACGAAACTAAGATTATAGTGCCTTTCAAAAAAGATGTAAATTTAGCAGATTCAAATGAGTGGATAGCCATAGATGTGAATGAATCAAATATCACTGCCGTAAGCTCAAACCCCCACATTCTAAGAGTTGATAACAACTTAAGAACCATCCGTACAACATACTTCAACATCATCAGAAGGATACAGAAATTGAAGAAGTACAAGTCGAAAACAGCTAAAAACTTCTCAAGAAATACTCTGGTAGGAGGAAACGTAAAGTTGTGAATGAATGTCATAAGATAGCTAAGAAAATAATAGAATTTGCAAAACAACATAAGATGGGGATAATAATGGAAAATCTAAGGTGGATAAGGAAAAATCTTCGCTATAGTAAAATGCTAAACCGTAGATTGCATTCATGGAATTTTGGAAAATTACAATTCTACATTGAGTATAAGGCGAATTTAAACAATCTACCAGTAGTATATGTTAATCCTAAACAAACTTCAAGCCTATGTCCCATATGCGGTGGAAGACTAGCACCGAAAGGACATAGGCTTCTAAAATGTAAATGTGGATATGAGAATGATAGAGATGTAATCGCATGCTTGAATTTACTCAGGATGAGGGGAGTTCCGTTGCCCCTGAAAGCCCTTCATGAACCTCTAATCATAGAGGTGAGGGGGAAGGGATGAACGTCTACGAATCCCACAACGGTTGACGGGAAAGCTTAAATAAACTCCCCAATACTTTTTTAAAGTATGAGTTTTCCGAGACTTCTTCCTATTTTATTCATTTTCGCTATTTTTGCTTTAGCTGTTTCAGAGGCTTATTCTGAAGGCTATGTTTACCGTGTCGACTCCATGAATTTTACGGTTTACTTTGACGGCGTTGTCGATGCGAAGGTTAAGCTTAGTGTGAATGAGACTTACCTGTTTTTCACCGTCGGCTTGCCAGGCTCACCTTTTTCAAACCTTATGGTTTACGACTCTTCAGGCGTACCTTTAGACTTCGACGTTGAGGATGGCAATGTTACGGTTTACAGTTTCGGTGAAAACCTAGTCTATGTTGAGTATGAGACGCTTAATTTAACTTATAAGGAGGGCGTCCTATGGACTTTCAAGGTTGAAGCTCCAGTAGACTTTTACGTAGTCTTGCCTTACAATGCTTCGATAACAGGCTTCTCAGATGTCCCGCTTGAAGTTGCTCTGCTTAAAGACGGTAGGATGCTCGTGAAGATGCCCAAGGGCTTACAGTACGTGAGCTATGTTATACCTCCGGGCATAGCAGAGTTTAGGTTGAAGGCTTTAAACGCTATCTCCAAAGCCCGAAGTGCGATTGCAGATGCTAAAGCCGAGGGTAGGACTGAAGGCTTAGAGGATGCTGAAAGCCTATTGGCTGAGGCTGAGAGTCTTTTCAACGGGGGCGATTACCGTGGCGCTGAGAATAGGGCTGAGCAGGCTTACAGTGTAGCTGTGAAGGCTAGGAAGCCGTTGATCGGCGTCGTTTTAGATTACATGCCTTACATCGCGGTTATTACGGTTTTAGCTGTTGCTGCCGTGCTGTTTTTAAGGTTTAGACGTGGAGGATTGGCTAGACTTATACGTGAAAACCCTTGGCTTGATGAGGATGAGAAGAACGTTTTAAAGGTCGTATGGGTTAAAGGCGGCGGTGCTTTTGAATCCGATATAAGAGAGGCTTTAGACCTACCTAAGACAACGGTCTGGAGGATCATTAAAAAGCTTGAAGAGGACGGGCTTGTAAAGGTTGAGAAGATCCGCGGGGAGAACTACGTTAAACTAGCCAAACGTTAAATGGCTTGGATTGCGTATGGTGGTTTTTCAATGGAATTCGTACGATGCCTGTTGAATCTCCACTTAAATTTATGGGAAATCTAACTTTGCTATTCTTTTCTGGTCTTCATAAGCTAAAGACTACTCACTAGTCTTTCACATGGATTTTCCATGAGATTGTACAGCGCTCTTGTAAAAGCTTAATTAAACCGTTAAGGTTAAATTATAATAGCCTCGAGTGGTGTGTTGGTTGACGGCGGTGGAAGACGTGTCTACTAAGTTGAAGACGCAACTACTTAAATTGCTGAGGGAGGATGAGGAATTTAGATATACAGTAGCAGGTTTAATCGGGTTAGAGGATCTGAGGTCGTCTATGAAGTCTTTGACGGATGCCATAGACAGATTGGCTGAGGCTCAGAAGCTTACGGAAGATAGATTAAACAGACTAGTTGAACGCATAGACAGATTGGCTGAGGCTCAGAAGCTTACGGAAGAGCATGTAAAGCAATTAGAGGTTGCTGTTTCGAGCTTAGCTAAAGAGGTTGGTAGACTATCTAATGTTGTTGGATTTGGGCTGGAGGATGTCGCTAAAGTTGTTGTACCTGGCTGGTTGTACAGACATGAGCGTATAGAGGTTGAGTTGGAGCGTAAATTCGTATATGTTGACGATGAACTGATCGAAGTGAATCTCTATGGTGATGGGAGGAGGGATAGCGAGGCTGTGATTGTCGTAGGTGAGTGTAAATCTAGGATTTACGAGGGAGAAGTTAGGGAGTTTGCTGAAAAATTGGAGAAGCTTGTTAAAGCTTTCCAAGGCAAGAGAATGTATACTTTTATGTTTGGCTTTCTGATACATCCTTCAGCGGAGAGGGAGGCGAGGGAAAGAGGAATAACGCTCATAGCTTCCTACATGCGTTGATATATTCTGCTTCTTCGTAGGAATGTATTGCGTATGTCTTAAACTGTAGTTAAGGTTGAGGTTTAAATCGTAGACAGCCTCGAGAAAATCACGTTCAACCAGTGGATGGGGGATCGATGGTTTAACGGATGAGATACGTGAGGCATTTTAGCCGCTACACATTTTCATCTACAAGTATGCGTATAACTCTTAACACTTCTACAATTTGCGGAGACATCATCTTGAAGAAGCTGTCGAGGTCTTCCGTGGGATTGTTGAGAAATCTGTGTCCAAACATTCCCTTAGAAAGCACCCGTTGCTTCACCTATTCTACGACTGTTGAGGTCCAGGAAATATCGATAAGTTTCCAATTACTTAACCAAATCTGACTTTTCGTCGACAGTTTGCCCAGTTAGAGCTCTTGAATAAATAATAATCACAGATCTATACCTGAACTATCTTCAACCCACTTAGTAAGCCGCTCTCTATTAACAGCTCATACAACTTATTTAGTCCATCAACCGTATCACATTCCATAGCCTTCCATGTGGTATAGACTAACAAACTCTATGGTGACGTCGTTGAACCTGTTGTTTCAACGTTTTCATTTTATAAGTAAGTCGTCGATAGCTCTCGTCTTAAAGAAGTCGTACTGAACTTACCTTCCAACGTTTGCCAAGAATTCTTTAACCTCCCGTCTAAGCAGTATAAACTCTATTAGAGTGCATGAGATCAGTATCTCAATGAAGGCTTTCACTACTATGAATGCTATTATCGGCTCTGGAACACCGTAGATTGAGCATGCGAACCACATGTACGGCGTATAAGGTATTACTGCAGCGGTCCCACTGACTGGCGGGGGGAATTTAAATTTTTTAGAGAGCAGGCCAGTCATGTATGCCAGTAGTGCGTTTCCAAACGGTATGAATATGTTCCCTATTTTCATCGTAGCTACGACTAAGCTTAAAGCTCCCGTTACTGCTCCTATTAAAGGTCCAACTGTTACAGCCAGTAATAGGGCTGGAAGCGCGGATAGGTGGAATTCTACTACCGTGCCTGGTGCGGATGGCAGTCTTATTGATAGGAGACCTAACGCATTTCCTAAAGCACTCATGATGGATATGAGCGCTATAAGCTTCGTTGGATTCTTCATCATCTCGCTTTAATGAAAGTTAGGCTTAATATAAGTTTTGCAACCATGGTTTTTTACCGTAAGTTTAAATGTATTGTTGCTTGTGTTTAAAGCGTTATGGAAAAAGGTAAAAGATAAAAAACCCCTCAGATATAGATAACTTGAAGCCGCATGAGAAGACTAAGTATATTCCCCCTCTCTCTACTACTCACTGTAGCATTCAGCATTCTAATCTATCCTTCTACTGCTTTTGCAGCTGAAAGTTTAAAGGTTTATGGGAAGGTAGAGGACCACTATACGTCTAAGCCAGTGTATAATGCATCTATTATAGCTATACCTTGGCGTGGAAGCGTAGAGGAGAAGTACTTTCAAACCTATACTGATAGCTCCGGCTTCTACGAGCTTTTACTTCCGATGTACGATAGATACGGTGCAAGGTGCGAATATGTAATATACGTCCTCCATATAGACAGCTCTACTGGTTTAATAGATTACGTACCTGCAGTCCACCCTGAAGACGTTTCTAAGGGAGGTGTTAGAGAATCGCAGGAGGTGAATTTTAGACTTGTACCAGGTGCCTCTATTGAAATCTACCCTAGGCGTAAGTCTGACATATGGTATATTCTCAGTAGGACAGCACCCTCATGGTATTTTCTGACGATAGTGAATGCCTCGAATTTTGAAATACCTACTCTTCCTGAGAGTGCGGTGATAATATACGGTGAACCACCGATATACACGGTTAAACAGCGCCTAGGCATATACGGTGCAGATATTCAATTTCTAACCTCAAGAGGACTCTTCATGAAAAACCTAGTCGTAGTACCTGCCGACATGCCTATTTACCTTGTGGCTAAGATGGAGTTTCGCAACGAGCGTACGATGAGGAAGGAGATACTATCCGTGCTTATAGGTTTTAAGGGGAGCCCGCTCATTCTAAGCAAGGGGCAGTACATTCTACTAGATATTCGAGGCTATTTTCACAAGCTGAGTACTGATGCTATTGAAGTGTTGTCCAGGGGTTTGGAGAGGAAGTTTGTTCAGGCTGAGGAGGAGGGCTTTTACCTTGGAGCGGAGAGGGAGGACTTTAGAGATAGAGTTCTAAGAAACGTGGAATCCGCTAAACACCTGCTACCACCTATGAACTTCAACCCCACGGATAGCGACCTTGACGCTGCCCGCTTCCAGTTCATCGAGGAGGCTTACTTCAACTTTAGGCTTTTAGAAAACCGTTTGGTAGCTATGAGGGTTTTAGCTCAGTCTCACTCGACGTTCTACCCGCTTTTCTTCGCCGTTTTCTCAGTAGCAGTTGGAAGCTTCCTCTTCGAAGACGCTAGGAGGAAGGTTTTAACGACGTTGATTCTATACCTCCTCGTAATAGTCTCTCTCTACTACATATATCCTGGTTTCAAGATAATCATGCATCCTGAAACCAAGGTTGTATTCAGCTTCTTCGACATAGGCAAATCTATAGGTTTAAGACCCATAGTCGTAGCTGGAAGCGTATTCTTTATCTCTGTGATAATACTGTCGATAGCCGTCGTAATAGGCTTATACTTCGGACTTCCGAGGATATATAAGCCCCCGGAGATCGAAGGGAAGCCTTCGCTTAAGAGCATAGTCACAGTCATCTTCTCAATAGGGAAACGCAACGTCAAACGTAGGAAGCTGAGGTCGACGTTCTGCATAATATCTCTAGCGATGCTTATAATGGTGTTGACAGCTTTTACGTCCTTCTCGAGGATTCAAGGCGTGGTCGTTGAAGGACCGGATTCTACGAATGTTCAATTGAACGGATGTTTGCTTGAGAAGATCTCCTTCAACATTACGAAGGTTTTAAGCGTTGAGCGTTTCTTCGTAGAGGGGGAGCTTGAAGCTTTAAGAGCATACGGTGCTGAAAGGTTTTTAATCCGGGTGGATAATGTTCCATTAAACTCTTCGATAATCCGCCTCAGAGCTACAACCGGCCGCCTTGTTAATCTATACGGCGTTTTAGGCTTGACGAAAGAAACAGCTGAAATGCTTGGTTTAACCGCATACCTGCCAGTAGATTTCTTCACCAAAGGTATGGCTGTTGCTTTAACTGAAAGTCTAGCTGGAATGCTTGGGGTGAGACCTGGTGATAAGATTCAAGTATCACGTCTATCTGGGGGTGTGGAGGTAAATACGTGGAATTTCACAGTGGCTGGTTATGTGAACGAAGCTATTTTGAAGGCTAGCGATATCAACGGTAAGCCTATAGCACCTTACAAGCTTACCAGCGAAGGTAAATATGCCCCAGTCAACGCTACGGAGTTTGCTGTTTTCAATGCATGGGAGATTTTAAACCTCACATCTCAGGAAGGTGAAGTTATCGGTTTATCCGATATGATCGGTATACCGTCCGTCTTCATACCTATGGATGAAGAGAGGGCTTTGAATGAGTTTGCAAACAGGATGGCTTTTCGAGAGTACTACGCATGGGTTTTCTTCAACGGTAGGGTTTCAAGGATTTACATGGGTGAGAAGTGGGAGATTAAAGGTTTCATCGAGCTTTTAGTCCCGGCTACGCTCGTGTTTCTCAACGTATTCATGGTTATGGTTAACTTGATCTACGAACGTAGAAGGGAGATGGTTCTACTAGCGGCTTTAGGGCTTAACCCGGCGCATATTGCAAGCGTCTTCCTAGCGGAGTCCATAGTTATGGGGTTGATAGGCGGAGGCATAGGCTACTATGCGGGTTTAGGCGCCTACCGTATCATGAGCTTCCTAGGACCTGCAGGTCAAATAGGTGTCAGGGAGAAGCTTGAGTGGTATTGGGGTGTTATAGGGTTAGCCTTCTCCATAACTGTCTCAGTCTTATCGGCTGTTGTGCCTGCTATAAGAGCCGCTGTTATGGCTACGCCGTCCCTTATGAGGAAAATTAAGATCCCAGAGGTTGAAAGGGCTAAGAGGGAGGAGAAGATCTTCAAAATCTACCATGAGAGGAGTATAGCCATGCCCATCAGGGTTCAAATCGTTGAGAAGCCGTTTTTCACGGCTTTCGTAATGGATAGGTTGAAGGATGTTTCAGGAATGATTGAGCGTGTGGAAAACGTAAACCTAGAGGAGGAGATTTTGGCGGATAATACTGAAGTCTTTAGAATACGTTTCACACATACCTACCGTGAATATGCAACGGTGAACGAGCTTAGGGCCACAAAACCGCCAAGCTCAGACGCATTCAACATAGTTCTACTTTCAAAGCCTAAAGAGCCTGGAATGCCTGAGAAAACGATAGATGTAACAGTAAACCTTATGAGGGAAATACTGAGAGATTGGGATCGTTATAAGAAGGCGATTCTATCGGGTACAGCACCTAAAAGATAGTTTAGGAGAAAATCTTAAAAACCCCATCGTTTTTGCTTTAATTAAAGCCCCGGTAACTCAGCCAGGTAGAGTGCCTGCCTCGTAAGCAGGTTGCCGTGGGTTCAAACCCCACCCGGGGCTTCATACCAAAAGCATAAACACACTTTTTCGCATAGTATAGCTCAGGTCATTTTGAAGCGTAGGATAGACATACACGACGCTGAGGGTAGGTTGAGGCTTGCGGAGTCTAGGCTCCACAATCCAATGTCCGAGCGCGACAAGGGGGCTCCTCGTGGAGTTTGAAAGGCAACTGTTATCCGAGGGGCTCACGCCGATCAGGGTGTCGAAGTACTTGGATACTCTGAGGCGCATAGCGGATATGTTGAATAAGCCTTTTGAAGAGGCCACGGTGGACGATATTAAAGATTTAGTCTACAGAATAGAGCGTAGCGATTACTCCCCTTGGACTAAGCACGACTACAAGGTGGCATTGAAGCGGTTCTACAAGTGGCTTAAAGGCAATAACGAAGAGTATCCGCCTGAAGTCAAGTGGATAAAGACCACTCTGAAGGCTAAGGACGAACTGTTGCCTGAAGACCTTTTGACGGAAGAGGAGGTCATGACCCTAGTCAATGCAGCGGACAGCCCTAGGGATAAAGCCTTCATAATAACGCTTTACGAATCAGGGGCTAGGATAGGTGAGTTAGGCTCCATGCGTATAAGAGACGTCAAGTTTGAAGAGGGCTACACAGCCCTTACGTTGAGCGGTAAGACCGGCTCCAGACGCGTTATAGTCGTGGCTTCTACGCCATACTCGATGAACTGGATACAGAACCACCCTGTCTGTTGTTTGAAATGGGGTGTTGAAGAGATTTGAATAATTGTTATGAGAAGACCCTTTTCATTCTATCTGTAATATCGTCATCATACTTATTGCAGTCTTATCTTCTTCAACCAATAATACCGTTATACGTTAAACATTTTGGCGTATCTGGCGGTGAGTGTGGTCTCATACACGCACTTTCATCTGCAGCTTCTTTAGTCGCCCTGATGCCGATGAGCATACCCGCTGATATCATAGGCAAAAGAATGGTCATGCTTCTGACCATGCTAGGATTAACTCTAGCCAATGTGGCTTACATATATGCATGTAGCTTCGTTCATTTTTTAATAATAACTTTCAAAGCCATAATTACTGCAGCATTCATCCCCATATTAACGGCTTTACTAATGGATGCGGTGCCAGTAGGGAGTAGGGTCAAGGCTAAAGGGTTTATGGATAGCATAACAAACATAAGCATAGTTTCAAGTCCAGTTATCGGAGGCTTTTT
>CALKCG010000098.1 GCA_938082915.1 uncultured archaeon
TATAGATCTCTGACACAGTCCATGGTTTCTATAAGCGTCTGATAGTTTCCAGGTTGTCCAAGTCTATTAGCATGCACGTGTATTGGATGGGGAATATTCAGCATCTGGTTAACTCTGCACAGTCCTCTCAAGATCTCCCTCGGTGTTAAGTTAAAACCGGGTATGGTATCATCTAAGCCTCTGACGTTTCTCCCCCATCCCCAGGATTCTAAACCACCCGGGTTTACAATCTTCAGAGCGTATCCCTTTAAAGCCTTTAAAAGCCAAGCCGCGTAAGCTGCACACTCCTTAAGCATATTCTTTTCAAGGTACTCCATTACAAACCAACAATCTCCCACAAGTGGGAAAGAAGCCTTATCTATTATGGGGATGTCGTTGAGCTCTTCGATTGTGTGTCTCTGTTTAAGCATTGGAGATGCAGGTTCTACGACCATTGTATATCCCATTTTAGTATAACGATAACCAGTTGCAAAGGTTGAGGGAACAGTATATCCTACGCCAGATCTTAAACCGGGTCTACGCATCTCATAGTCTCTATAATGGTCTTCCGGTCTTAAAGCTCTACCCAAATTGACTTTTGAACCCGCTATGTGGCTATGTATGTCTACTCCTCCAGGCATTACAACCATACCAGTTGCATCTATGACCCTGACATCAGTCCCCTTAACGTCTTCCACTATCTTGCCGTTTTCTACGGCGACGTCCATAACTTCGCCATCTATACCGTTTAATGGGTCAAAAACGAAGCCATTTTTTATCAGCAATTTCCCAGACATCTACTTTAACCTCCTAACTATACGATTTAAAACGTCAACGTCAGATAGAATCCCAGGAGGGGGGTCAACGAGTTTTCTGAGTTGTAGAGGGACACCGTCCATTCTATACGCCGTTCCACTTGCTTCAATCCCAACGTAAGCAACTGGTATTGCAATATCAGCCATTTTAACCGTCGGCGTTATGCTTGGATCTAAAACGACAAGTTTTACGTTTTTAAGCTTTTCAACAACGTAATGCGGCAGATGGCTACATGGGTCTGCACCTACAACAAACAGCAGATCAAACTCACCCCTAGCCATGACGTCTATGGCTGACGTCTCCCCAGGGTTATACCTCGGATACCCCATTGAAAAGTCTACGCAGAACGGATAACCGGTTTGCCAGGCGAAAACCTCATTAGCTCCAGTTACATTGAAATGCCCTCTCATAGGAATCATCACAAACTTGGTTTTCTTATTCAAGTCTCTAACAAGGGCTATAGCAGCTTCAACATTATGTTCTTTTCCATAGCTCATCGTAAGACCCAAGCCGAAGAATAACGCTCCAAACTTCGCATCAACCATCATGTCGGCCAACTCTTCAAGTTTCGCCACTGGAACGCCGCCAACTTCTTCAACTTCTAAATCTAAATCGTTTACTAATGCCCTTAGAGCCGTTAAAACTTCAAAATCGCTATTCGGTTTAACTTGTACAAACACATCTGCCATAGCAGCGGTAGACGTTTTTCTGACGTCCACTACCACTACGCGTCTGCCTTTTCTTCCGGTTATAAATCTACCATTGGATAGTGGACCGTAACGTATCATATGTCTAGGATGAGCTTCCACTGGATTGCAACCCCAGTATACTATTAAATCAGCTCTATGTCTAATCTGCCCTAATGTTGCTGAAGGAATTCCCATATCCTGCAGACCCAAAATTGTCGGGCCATGGCAGACGACAGATATATTATCTGCAAGTCCACCGGATATGTCAGCTATTTCTAAGCATAGTTTTATAGCTTCGCAACTGGTACATCCAAATCCATAGAAAACAGGGTAGCTAGAATTCTTAATCATTTCCACAGTCTTTTCAACAGCTTCTTCCAAGTTTGTCTCCACAAGCTCACCATCGACTTTAACCAACGGCTTTAGAAGTCTATGTTCACCTATGCTTAAGAATTTACCTCGTCCAAGCGCGCAGGCATTTTTAACGTTGATTATCCTATTAGAGTCGACTTCAACTTCTAAATCGTCACAGCAACACCCACAGAAAGGGCATAACACGTTTTTAAAAACCTCCAAAGCTAACCCTCCTCAAGGTCGCTCAGCTGTTTTAACAGGTTCAACTTCAACTTCTAATCCTTTAAAACTTGGCATTCCAGTTCCATGTGTTTCTGGGCTCGTTAAAGTATTAACCCATGGACCGTATGCCATGAAGATTACCCCGGGGTGAGGGGCATGTTTAGATTTCACTGCTTTAACTATAATACTTCCATGTTGAGAGCTTATTCTAAGGCTTTCTCCTTCACTTATGCTTAACTTACTCATGTCTTCAGGGTCTAGTTGACATACCGTTGTAGCGTCAATGTAGCGTTTTGAAAATTTACCCTCCTCCTTTCCCAATCCTTGTTCAAGGCTTCTACCAGATACAAGTATCATTTTAACCAGGTTAACCACCGCCCGAATCCTCAAGCAACAGCTCTGAAAGAAATCTTATAATAGTCGACAAGTTTAAAATTGTTTTCTTCGTAGAAAAACTTATTCGTTAATATATTGAAATTATTAGATTGGTGTTTTCTTTGGAAAAAACATCCCGCATAACTGGCTTTTACAAGTTAAGCTTAGAAGAAAGATTGCGAATAGTAGCTGAATTTGCGGATTTAACGGAGGAGGAGTGTACCTTACTTAGAAATAGTGGAAGTCTAGAGCTTAGTTTAGCCGATAGGATGATTGAGAACGTTATAGGCGTTATGCATATACCATTGGGCGTTGCTTTAAACTTCCTCATAAATGGGAGAGATTACATAGTGCCTATGGCTATAGAAGAACCGAGCGTCGTAGCCGCGGCAAGCAACGCGGCGAAAATAGCTAGAGTTAAGGGAGGCTTTCAAGCGTCTACTACACCGCCTGTGATGATTGGTCAAATACAGCTTGTTAAAGTTCCAGACCCACATGGGGCTAAATACAGCATCTTAACACATAAGGAGGAGATTTTAAGTAAAGCCAACGAGCAGGACCCAGTATTAGTCAAATTGGGCGGTGGAGCGAGAGATTTAGAGGTTAGAGTTATTGAATCCGACTTAGAACCTATGGTTATCACCCACCTCCTCGTAGATGTTAGAGATGCTATGGGTGCTAATGCGGTCAATACAATGGTTGAAGCCGTCGCGCCATTGATAGAAAAACTCACAGGAGGAAGAGTGTACCTACGTATTGTTTCAAACCTAGCTGTTTATAGGCTTGCAAGAGCTAGGGCGGTATTCGATAAAGAGGCTTTAGGAGGCGAAGATGTTATTGAAGGAATATTATATGCATATCACTTTGCTAAATCCGACCCGTTTAGATGCGCAACACACAATAAGGGGATTATGAACGGCATAATCGCAGTAGCACTTGCAACGGGTAACGATACTAGGGCATTAGAAGCTGGCGCTCACGCTTACGCGGCTAGAACAGGCAGGTATCAACCACTGACAGCTTGGGAGGTGAATAGTGATGGTGATTTAGTGGGTACGATAGAACTACCCTTAGCAGTTGGAATTGTTGGTGGTGCAACCAGATCCAATCCATTAGCAAGAGTCTGTCTGAAGATTTTAGGTGTAAAGTCCGCATGTGAGCTAGCGGAGGTCATGGCTTCAGTAGGATTGGCTCAAAACCTCGCGGCATTGAAGGCGTTAGCAACGGAGGGCATCCAAAAAGGACATATGAAACTTCACGCTAGAAACATAGCCATAATGGCTGGTGCAACAGGCGAACTAATAGATGAAGTCGCAAAAAGAATGATAGAAGAACGGGTTATAAGAGTCGACAGAGCTAAGGAAATACTACAGAGCCTCCTTGCAAAGAGGCAAACGTAAGCCGCTCCATCGAGTAGATATACGCCCATATTGATTTTACTTCTCCATGGCTGCTTCACCTATCGATTTCACCATTAGATTTTATGAAGGCTGGAAGAATCTTACCCATGATCAAAGACCATACATAGTCTACGCATGGAAGAGGCAAACCTAGGAGCAACCATATTCGCATGAATAAAAGTGGGATTATTTAGATATATCAAGAAAAATACGCTCAAAAATGGTTCACTTAAGGGAGAAGTATGGTCTAGGTTACAATCAGTAGGAAGGTATGTACTATCTATAGAGTACATCTAGCACTTTACGAACACTTGAAAACGTCTTTTCAACATCGACATGATGGCTGTATGTGATCAGACTTAGACATACTCATTATAATGGATTCTTTATATTCTTCAGAAGGTTTTCAATACTATGCGAGGCCATTTGTTTCAGTGGTCATCCAGCTTATTGGCGTGTGCAGGAGTTCGTAGACAGTAGTGTCCTATGTAGATTCAGGTCCATAGTTTTAGCCTTGGTTAATGCTAGAGTGAATTGTGAAAGCTCCGCGTTGAGCTAGGTCTGCAATCTCGTAGAAAGTTGCCATAATGGGTGGTGCTTCTGTGTCAAGGTTAAGATACCTGGTAGTCTTCGATCTTTTCCATGAGGAATTCACATCAGCCGTGGACTTCAAGTCATGTATTGGCATTCTACCTCTATCCGTTGTCAGCGGTTTCAGAATAGGTAGTTTAAATGGTGGTTTAGCTTCACAATCTTTACGATAGGGGGAAGGGCTCTTACTTCTCTTTAAACTTTCAAGCTAACCAATTTGGTTAAGGGCTTAGTAGTATCGTACGATGAAGCAATTTTATAAAGGTTAATAAGGTTGAAAGCTGATAGCTTCTCCTGCTTAAAAAGGTGATGGAAATGCCTAGATATAAGACTACGGCTGAAATCCTTAAGATAATTAAGGATAAGGAGCTTATTCGAAAGGCTTAAGGTTTTAAACCTTAAGCCCGAAAAATATAGGTATCATAGCTCACGTTGACCATGGGAAAACTACGATGAGCGATAGTCTCTTAGCTGCTTGCGGATTACTTTCACCTTCCGTAGCTGGTCAAGCTTTGGCATTAGACTATATGGAGGAGGAGCAGCAAAGACAGATGACTATTAAAGCGGCTAACGTGAGCCTTTACTACGAACATGAAAATAGGCCATATGTTATAAACCTGATAGATACGCCTGGACACATAGACTTTACTGGGAAGGTTACAAGGTCTTTAAGAGCAATAGATGGAGCCGTGGTTGTTGTAGATGCCGTTGAGGGTGTGATGACGCAGACTGAGACTGTGACGAGGCAGGCTTTAGAAGAACGCGTTAGACCGGTACTATACATTAATAAGATTGATAGGTTGATTAATGAGCTTAAGCTTACCCCGCAAAAGATACAGGAAACCATTGTTAAAATAGTTAAGGATTTTAACGGTTTAATTGAAATGTACGCTGAACCGGAGAACAGAAATGCATGGAAGGTTAATCTTGTAGATAACAGTGTAGCATTGGGCTCTGCTAAATATAGATGGGGTTTTACGCTTAAAATCGCCCAGGAAAAAGGTGTAAAGTTTTCGGACGTTATAGCCGCCCATAGAGAAGGCAATGTAGAAGGTCTTGTGAAAACCGTTCCACTTCACGAAGCAATATTGGAAATGGTTGTTGAACATCTTCCTCCACCTCATATTGCTCAGAAGTATAGGATACCTAAGATTTGGCGGGGTGATCTATCTTCTGAAGTCGGTAAAGCTATGCTTGAATGCGATGACGACGGGCCTATCGTCATGTGTGTCTCTAACATAACTGTCGACCCACAGGCTGGTGTGGTAGCTACCGGTAGGCTTTTCTCAGGAACCATAAATTCTGGCGATAACGTCTACTTGATAGGTGCTAAATCTAGTGGTAGAATTCAACAGGTATGTATATACATGGGGCCTAATAGAGAGGTTGTTGGCAGTCTATCGGCTGGGAACATACCGGCTTTACTTGGTCTCAGTAAAGCCAGAGCTGGTGAAACAATATCATCGACTCAAGATGTTGTGCCGTTTGAAGCTGTAAAATACGTTACTGAGCCTGTTGTAACCATAGCTATAGAGCCTAAGTATAGTAGAGACCTACCTAAACTCGTCGACATACTGAATAGGCTTACAATAGAAGATCCAAACTATGTAACTAAGATAGACCAGGAGAGTGGTGAGTACTTACTCTCAGGGATTGGACAAGTACACCTCGAAATAGCTTTAACGCTGATAAACAAGACTGGGTTGGAAGTCGTAACATCTCCACCAACAGTTATATACAGAGAGAGTATTAGAAGGCCGGCAGGTCCATTTATGGGTAAATCTCCCAATAAACATAATAGAGTCTTCATAAGCGTTGAACCTCTAGACCCTCAAATAGTAGACCTTATAACTTCAGGTCAACTTAACGATTCCCTAGATCGAAGAACAATAACCAATATTCTCAGAGAACATGGATGGTCTGCTGAAGAAGCTAGAAACGTTTGGAGTATAGACGGCCACGGATGCATCCTCGTAGATAGAACCAAAGGCATCCAATATCTTAACGAAGTTAAGGATTACATAATCTCAGGGTTTCTCTCAGCCATGGATGATGGACCGCTTACAAGAGAGTACGTCAGAGGTGTGAAAGTCAACCTTGAAAACGCCGAATTACACTCAGACCCTGCTCACAGAGGACCGGCTCAAATAATACCGATGGTTCGCAGAGCAATTTACGCATGTCTCCTATCGGCAGACCCGATTCTATTAGAGCCTATAATGAAGCTTGTGAGTAAAGCTCCGACTGACATGGTCGGCGCTCTAACTAAAATCATTACATCTAGAAGGGGGCGTATCTTAACGATAGATCAGAGAGAATATGTTGTTCAAGTTGAAGGAGAATTGCCTGCCGCTGAAACGTTTGACTTAGCAGACATCATAAGGTCATCAACGTCTGGTAAAGCCTTTTGGAGCTTGCCGTTTTCAAGGTGGGCTCCAGTACCATCATCTATGATATCTCAACTAGTAGGTGAGATAAGAAAACGTAAGGGATTGCATCCAGAGCCTCCGAGGGCAGAAGACTTCATGGATAGAGAGTGACTGTCTTATATTTCCTCTAATTTGTGACGACTAAATAGTGTGGTTAGAAATAATAAAGCATCTTAGCTTTACATGAATCTACGTAAATTCGGAGTGTCTTCGCAACATGTCTATTTCCGTTATATTCTCTTTAACGGCTAATAGGTAGATGAAACTCTCTAGGAAGAAGAGCGTTCTAAGCTCGAAGATTGATTCAAGGGGGTTTTTGGGAAGATAGCTACTTCTAAGCCCTTTAACCTTGTAAATGATCCTACCGGGTATCACTATTACCGAACTGCTATTTAACGCCAGCTGACTTTCAACGTACGATGTTATTGAAACGAC
>CALKCG010000099.1 GCA_938082915.1 uncultured archaeon
AGGGCGTTTAGGCTTGAGACGCTCCTTCGCTTTGAAGAGGGGCAGTTTAAGGAGGGAGTACTTAGTCCTGAAAGCTACCTAAGGGTTGTTGAGGTTGTAACTACGCTGGGCTTTCGGGAACTGGGAGGATGGACCGATAGAGGGGTTTACAAGCTCGTTAATGTTAGCGAGAGGATTTCTGAGTGGGCTCGAGGTGTCCGTGAAAGCATTTCGTTTAAAAACGTTTACGTGGTGTTCTTCCACAAGCCTGAACCGCCAAGTGGTCTGCTTATCTTGACGTCTTCAGGCTTCGTCTTCATCTCCGGTGTCACAGATCCGAAAGATTCCATCTACATAGACTTAACTCACCAGCCTGAGGCTGAGAAAAAGAGGCTTAGCGAAGTAGCGGAAAGATATGGCTTAACGTGGTGGGGAAGTGTAAGCCAACCTGTCATCTTAAGAGTCTGCAGGTTGGATGAGGAGAATGCTAGATTGTTCATAGAAGACGCGATGTACTTTTTCCAAGAGGTCGGGTACGCCGAGGTATGACATTTAAGGGTCGTCCAGTTGAATGGGATGTAAGAGGTAAATCAAATAGCTCCCCTTCTCTTTTAACAGTCCTCTAAGCTTATTCCGAGGTATTCGTTTTACATACTCTCTTGGCTATTTGGCTGTTTTATAATGGAGTATTCTTAAGTTACTATAACCAATTATTTGATTGTAAAAACAGTCCCATTCCATAGCGAGTTTGCATTTTAGTGGCAAACCCCGCTCATACGACCATAGATTTAAACCTTACCGTTAGATTTCACAATCTATGCGAACGCTCATAGAGAGAATTGAAGGGTATATTCAAAGTTTTCTCTTTCATCTCTTTTCAAGATGGAAATAGGATGTAGCTACCCGCGAACGTTTATGTTTTACATGAAGTTGATCGATCTGTTTTTAAAGGGATTTGCAGTCAATTTTTACTGTGGTTTCATGCCTCCTAGACGCCATTCTAAGCCTACACGTGAGATCATATTGGAATTTATGAGGAAGGCTAATAGACCTGTTAGAGTGAAGGAAATTGCCAGTGGAACGGGTATAAATTACAATACCGTTAGGGGTCGTCTTCAAGAGCTTAAGAAAAGGGGTCTTGTAGAGGTTTGTGAAGGGGGCTGGAAGATTCGTTGAGTTGAAATGAGCCGTTATGAGCGTTGCCATTCCCAACGTTGGAAAGGGCAGGTATATGTCTATGAGGCTCGTCACGTTTGAGGAGTATTTAGAATATGTTAAAAACCATAGCGTTGTATGCATAGAGGATGAAGAGATAGCTGTTGGAAAACCGTATAGAATCAAGGAGTATCAACCTGACGAGTTCACCCTTGAAAAGACGACCGTCTGGTCTTTCCCAGATAGGGGGGATTGGGCTACGCATAGAGGCGACTACAGGGGAAACTGGGCTCCTCAAATAGCTAGAAACCTCATCCTACGCTACAGTAAGCCTGGCGAACTCGTCCTAGACCAGATGTGCGGCGGAGGTACGACGCTGGTAGAGTGTAAACTTCTAGGACGCAACGCCATAGGCGTGGACATAAACTATGAAGCCGTTATGCTCAGCCTGGACAGGCTGAACTTCACTTATAAGCCTTTAGACCCAGAGTATAAGGAGCCCAGTATAAGAGTGTATCATGGGGATGCTAGAAACCTAGACTTGGTCGAAGACGAATCCGTAGACTTGATAGCCACTCACCCGCCCTACGCGAACATAATCCCATATTCCAAGAGCAGGAAAGTGGAGGGCGACCTATCACAGGTATACAGCTTGGAGGAGTACTTGAAGGGTATGCGTGAAATAGCCGGGGAAAGCTTCAGGGTGTTGAAGTCGGGAAGGTTCTGCGGTATACTGATAGGCGACACTAGAAAGCATAGGTACTACGTTCCAATAGCGTTTAGAGTCATGCAGCAGTTTCTAGACGTAGGTTTTATACTGAGGGAAGACGTGATCAAAGTACAGTGGTATACTAAGACCACTGGCAGGAAGTGGGCTGGCTTAGCTAAGACGGCTGAAGAGTGTTGGATTGAAAAGCCTCAGGATAAACGTTACTGGACAGACTTCTACTTGATCGCACACGAACACCTATTCATATTTAGAAAGCCAAGTAGAGATGAAGAAACTGAGGATTATAGGGATAGCATAAAGTGGTGGTAAACGACTGTGAGGATGCGTAGAGAGCCCGCTGGTTTAAGTATGGAAAACTCGTGCACGATGCCATAGTTGAAAGGAAATATATAGATGGGACTGGGCTTATCGTTGACCCCCTACCGCATCCAGACGACGTGAGAACTACTTTAGAACGGCATTTTAAAGTCCACAGGGACAGAAGCTTCAGGGTGATACTTGTTGAAGACTATGCGGATTACAGGGTGTTCATTCAGATACCTGATGGAAAATCCGAGTACGACTTCTACGTCTGGCGCGCCATATTTGAACGTGGAACACCCGTAGATATAAAGGTTCCATCACACGACGACCTAGCCGCCTTCTTCACGAAGCTTAAATCCAAACACGAAAGATTGGAGGAATACCTGTAAACGCTGTTGTAAGACTCATCCATTACAATTATAGGTGGGGAGTTCCAAGAATAATCTCAAAATACTTCAACAACCTCAGCGATGAGCTTAGGAGTGAAGCTGGAAAAGGATATGCAATTAAAACACCCTTACAAGTGGAACCACTAGGGCTTAGAATAATAATCCTAGAATCCGCAAGCTAGCCCCATATACTCTTTAAACGCATGTTATAGACTTAAACCAAGAACGTGCGGAGATATCCCGTAAACCCCCTATTTTTTTATTTGCAATATTTAGGAGGAGTCATATATTTCAATAGTCATACAGCTCATCACAGGCGTATGCGAAGGCTTCGTAGACGATGGTGGTGAGCGTAGGTCTATAGTCTTAGCCCCTATAAAACTTAAGGTTAAGGGTGGAGACGTTACCGTAAGCTGGACCTGCAACCTAGCTG
>CALKCG010000100.1 GCA_938082915.1 uncultured archaeon
ATCTAATAGTAGATTTGTAGTTGAAGTGTCTAAACATAGTGCTCAAGAGTTTGAAAACCTCATGAAGGGATTACCTTGCTCAAAAATCGGATTTGTAAAATCCAATAATAACCTCGTAGTACATGGTTTAGATGGGAAAACTTATGAGGAAAATATTTGGGAGCTTAAAAAAGCTTGGAAGTCTACATTCGACTGGTAAATTCTACAGCATTATATTGCTGAGAAAGTCTAATGCCCTTGGTATGGTTATGAGGGGGTCTTCTTTTCCCTCGTACTCTAACGATAAATACCCATTGTAACCGAATCTTGCAATTATCTCCATTATTCTCCTATAGTCGAGCTTCTTTTCAACCCAATAGCTACTTAATCCATACCATTCCAATGTTAACTCGTACATTTTAGCGTGTATGTGAACAGTATACGGCATGACTGCTTCTATACTTTCGTAGACATCTTCTCTGAAGTTACCTAAATCGAGATTCACTCTAAACCAATCGGAGTCCACAGCTTTAATAAGCTTCAAAACCTGCTCTGCTGTAGAAGTTATACCGCCATGATTTTCAACTGCAATCATAAGCCCGTATTGTTCAGCGTAATCTACAGACTCCTTTATACACTTAACCGACATCTTAAATGCATCGTCCTCTGAAACACCTTTAGGAGGCCATCCAGCATTTATCCTCATAATTGGGGAGCCAAGTTTAACAGTAGCCTCTATCCAGTTTTTAACGAATTCTACTTCAATCTTCCTTTCATCGGGGTTAGGTTTACAGAAATTGTTGTCAACTGTTACACATGACAAGTCTAATCCATAATCTAGCAGTGCTCTCTTAATACTTTTAATTCTATCAACCTCTGGTTTAAAATAGAGTTGGTTTAACTCTACGCCGTCTACATCAAGCCTAAACGCTTCATCTATGAAATCTTCAATGGTCATACTTCCATCAGTCAAATATCTATTATACGAATAACTGGCTATGCCTAATTTCACGACAGACCACCTTTTAAAAAATACCTAAAAGCTCATTTAACAGTTACGTTCTTTTCAAAGAACAGGTGAAGATGCTTCCTGTCAAAGTACTAGTACTTAGAGTTGAAGGTACAAATTGCGACATTGAAACAGTCGAAGCTTTCCAAATGGTTAATGCAGAAACAAGACTCGTACATTTGAACGAGCTTTTAAAAGGCGAACTAGACTTAGATGATTACCATGTCTTCTGTATACCTGGAGGTTTCAGCTATGGAGATGATTTAGGTGCAGGTAAACTCTTAGCCAACCAACTTAAATATAGACTCAGAAGGAAAATTGAGAAGTTTTTAAGCGAAGGAAAAGTTATGATAGGCATATGTAATGGTTTTCAGGCTTTAGTTAAAGCAGGATTATTGCCAGCGTTTGAAAAACCGTTCTTAAGACAGGAGGTTACGTTGGCTTTAAATGAAAAAGGCCTGTTTGTAGATAGGTGGATCTATATGAAACATGAAGAAGAATGTAGATGCATCTTAACGAGAAACTTAAATTCTAAAATACTCTACGTTCCAGTAAATCATGCTGAGGGGAGATTCGTTGCTTCAAAAGATACGATTGAACTACTTGAGGAGGGGGGATATGTGGTTTTTAGATATGTGGACCCCTATGGCAGAGTTGCCGGATATCCCTGGAACCCGAATGGGTCTATGAATAACATTGCAGGCATATGTAATACCGATGGAAACGTTTTAGGTCTAATGCCTCACCCTGAGAAGTACGTATACCACCATCTTCACCCAAGTTGGACTAGATTCCATTTGAATCCAGAACCGGAGGGTTTACTATTCTTCAAGACGATAATAAGCAATATTGCTAGAAGTCTTATGTGAAAACTATTTCTAGACCGTGAGGTATGACTTGTCTCATGGATATTCTCAACACGGTCTTCTTTTCTAGGAAAGGTTTATATATAGAACTATTATTCAAATACCTAGATTTTCTGAGATGGAAACTTATTTGCCAGATGAGGGGGCTGTTGAAAGCGGACTATTGTTTAGACTTATCTTAGATGAGAGAATAAAAGGTAGAATCTTAATACACAACTCTATAATCAGGAGGCTTGAACATAAAGCTTTAAACGGCGACTTTAGAGGGGTAGAAGAGCTGGAAAATGCCCGTAGGTCGGCTGAAAGTTTAGGTTTAAAATTTGAGGTTCTAAACGGAGATTCTAATTCAGAGCCTAAAGAGGTTCTAAGAGAGGTTGCTTTAAAAACTGGTTCAACGATCGTCACGTCAGACTATGTTTCAGCAACTATTGCTAAAGCTCTTGGAATAAAAGTATTACATGAGAAAACTCAAGTCGAAAAGCGTTTAGAGGACTTTTTCAAAGATGGAGTCATGTCCGTACATCTGAAGGAGGGGGTGCCTCCAAGAGTTAAAAAAGGCAGACCGGGTAAATGGATATTTGAAGTACTTCATGATAAACCGTTATTGAGAAAAGACCTTGAAGACATTGTAAATGATATTCTAACTAGAGCTAGGGCTGGAGAAGGTTTCATAGAGACTGATAGAAATGGATCAACAATCGTTCAACTCGGAGCATACAGGATTGTTGTAGCCAAACCGCCTTTCAGCGACGGCTTAGAGATAACTGCCGTAAGACCCATAACATATAGACACCTTGAAGAGTATAATCTCCCCAGTAAGCTTCTGAAGAGACTTGCTGAGCAGGCTGAAGGAATACTTATCGCTGGAGCACCCGGTATGGGTAAATCAACATTCGCTCAGGCTTTAGCTGAGTTTTACCTTAGAGGAGGTAAAATCGTTAAAACGATTGAAGCACCTAGAGACCTTCAACTTCCAGATGAAGTTACGCAATATTCTAAAGTTATGGGGGGATCTCAAGAAATTCATGACGTTCTACTCTTGAGTAGACCGGATTACACAATTTTCGATGAAATGCGTGATACTGATGATTTTAAACTCTATGCAGATTTAAGGCTTTCAGGAGTAGGTATGGTCGGAGTAGTACATGCTACAACTGCTATTGATGCTATTCAACGCTTTGTAGGTAGAGTGGAGTTAGGCATGATACCTTCAATAATAGACACGGTTATATTTATGAAAGATGGTGAAGTTGCTAAAGTCTACAGTGTTGAAAGTGTAGTTAAAGTTCCACATGGATTAAAAGAGGCGGACCTCGCAAGACCTGTTGTAATCGTAAAAGATTTCTTAACAGAAGAGCCTGAGTACGAAATGTATGTCTTCGGTGAGAAGACGTTTGTAGTACCAATCAAACGTAAAAGCTCTAAGGAGCAGATGATATTAAACAGTATCAACGAGTTGCTACGAAGACACATAGAAGATGACTATAAAGTTGAACTAAATGAAGGTATTTTGGAAATCTATGTCTCTAGAGAATCCTACTCTACGATAACTAGAAAATGTCTTAGAAAACTCGAAAAAATCAGTAGGAGAGCTGGCTTTGCAGAAGTTTCTATACATGTGATGAGTTGATATAAATCAAACTATCTTCTTTATGTGTTTTCAATCAGATGGAAACCATAACTTTCTATAGGATTTCTCTTTTGAGATCTACGATGTAATTTAATCCAATACGATTAGAGCTATCTATGCTCAAAAACTTTTTTTTGAGCAATTTATACTCTTCCTAGAGGTGTTTAAAAATGCCAGATGTTTTGGTAATTATAGGCAGTATGTCCGATAAAGAGCATGCTTTAAAGGTCGTTGAAACACTTGATTCGTTGGGTATTAAAGCCAGAGTGGAAATCGCATCAGCCCATAGAACACCAGATAGGGTTAAAGCTCTTGTGGAGAATGCTGAGAAAGAAGGGGTTTATGTGTTCATAGCAATAGCTGGATTATCTGCCCTACTGCCTAGCCTAATAGCCGCCTATACTATTAAACCTGTGATAGGTGTTCCAGTTAAAAGGTCTCTAGAGGGTTTAGACTCACTACTATCGACCGTGCAGACGCCTCAGGGTATACCAGTAGCCTGTGTGGGTATTGATAATGCTGTTAATGCCGCCATTCTAGCTGCTGAAATAGTATGTTTGCGGAAAACTGAGGTTACTGAGAAACTTTTGGAATATCGTAATTCTCTGAAGCGTAATGTTGAACGGTCGGCTGAAGAACTTAGGAAACTCTTAGGGTAATCGTTTAACTTGAGGGAAACGTTAAAGATTCAAATGGATGTATTTCTACTTAGCGTTGAGAAGGTGAGTATATGCGGCTTATAAAACGGGGTAAAGTTAAAGACATATATGAGGTTAATGATAATACTCTTCTCTTCCACTTTACTAATAGAGTTTCAGCTTTCGACGTAATACTACCGTCGGAAATACCGTTTAAAGGAGAAGTTTTATGCCGTATGACTGGGTTTTGGTTTAAAATTCTCAACTATCCAAATCATATGCTTAAACTCATACTGCCAGATAAAATGCTCGTTAGGCGTCTAAAGATTATACCTATCGAGTTCGTTGTTAGAGGTTATTTATACGGGAGCCTTTACGAAAGAGTCTTGAAAAACGAAGTTCAAATTCCAATAGAGCCTATACTAGCTGCTAAGCTTCCAGAGCCTATACTAGACCCTACCACTAAATTTGAGGCTAAAGATAGACCTGTAACTAGGGAGGAAATCGTGTCTAGAGAATGGCTTAGCCCACATGAATATGATGTGCTTGAAGATGTTTGCATAGACATCTACCGATATATGGCCTCTAAAGCTGAAGAGAGGGGATTTATACTGGCAGACCTCAAGTTAGAGTTTGGCCGCACCCATGACGGGAAGATACTCTTAGCAGATTCTATCGGTCCAGATGAGTTTAGACTTTGGTTGAAATCCAGTTATAGTCCTGGAAGAAGACAGGAAAGCTACGATAAGCAACCGGTTAGAGATTGGTTGGAGAGCATAGGTTATAAAAAGGCTTTGGAAGATGCAGTTAAATTGGGTAAGCCGATACCGCCTCCCCCAAAGCTTCCAGAACATATAATAGCTGAAGTAAGCAAACGTTATATTGAAGCTTTTGAAAAGCTTACGAACGAGAGGTTTAGGCGGTCGGAGGTTTAATGGTGAGCATTCCTAAGAGCTATCGTGAGGCTGGTGTAGACATAGATAAAGTTTCTGAAATACATAGCTCATTGAAGAGAATTCTAGAAAAGACTTTCATTTTCAGAAAAGGTCGAATCGGTAGTGTGTTAACAGAGATAGGTCACTATGCTGGTTTAATTGATTTAAATGATGGAAGGGCTTTGGCGGTTCACGTCGACGGTGTCGGTTC
>CALKCG010000101.1 GCA_938082915.1 uncultured archaeon
TTGTTTTTAAAGGGTTACAGTCTTCTAAAAAGATCAGCCTCTCATAAATGGTTTTCTATGCTTGGTTCTGCTACATCTTCGGGTGTTAAGTGGTAAGATGTCTTTGCTGACTCTATGCATTACCTGCTCTATTCTTCTCTCTTTCACGTATTCTGCCTGAAGCTTCTGAGACCTCCTTCTGTCACCCAGAACTTCCGCTGATTCTTCCCACGCTTCTAAAGTAGACATGGTGAAGCCTTGGCAATCAGCTTAAATCATACTTGAACAGTTTCCTCTTTTTACTGGTTGCACAGTCAAGGCTTCGCTCGTTTGTATCTATCACTATGTATCCCATGGACTCAGCTACCTCAGCAGTCTTTGAGAAAATCACCGTAATTGTGCTGACAGTTATAGTAACTGAACATACCTTGAGCGTGAGATCGGATAGGAAGTGTCCCTGATATTCGCCCATCATTAGGAGTATTTCCATGAAATGCCTCAACTTAACAGGGATTCTTAGGACACGACCTCTGGTTTTAAATGTCTGATTGTCAAGCTTTAGGAAAGCCCTTTTAATGTATGGGGTTTTTCCGCCTCCAGTTTCTAATTAATTCGCAAGCCACTTCGCAGACGCTCAACATGTAGTAAGTATGTAAACCATAACATTTGAAAGGTTCGTATGCAGTCTTGATAAGCATAAATCTTGATGTTATTCTTTGCTCTGAAGCAACCCTAACGGCTTCGTCGACCATATCTCGGAAAGTCTCCAGCAAATCTCCTATAAGCTTTGAATGTTTAAATCGAACTGCCTTAATTGCTAGCGCAAGTAAAGATTGCTTATCGTTGTTATTAAGATTTACCACTCGTCACTCGAGGATACACCAAAACCCTATGCTTAAAGAGTTAGAGTTAAATTAAAAAATTAATCTGATAAAGATAATTTTAATGGTTAAACTTGACAATATTGATAGGAAGATCCTTGAAGTACTTAAGAGTAACTCGAGAATGAAGTATACGGAATTAGCCCGTATTGTCGGTGTTACTGAAGGTGCTGTTAGAAGAAGAGTTAACAGGCTTGTAAAGAATGGTGTTATAAAGAAGTTTACTGTTGAGGTCAGTGCTACAAAGCCCCTATTGAAGGCCCTTGTCCTCATATCTGCTAGAACCTCCCATCCTCTATCTACGGTTTCTGAGGAGGTGAAAAAACTCCACGATGTTGAAGCGGTTTATGAGGTTTCAGGACTTTACGACATTGTTGCCATAATAAAATCCAGCGATGTGTCCGATTTAAATAATTGTATTGACGAAATTCGTAAAATTGATGGTGTAGAATCAACGAATACCCTAGTAGTTTTAAGAGAATTTTCATAAGATATCCGAAAAACTTATATTCAGTTAAAGCATCACTGTAGTAGTCGAATGGTGGTTGAATCGTGCCATCTATAAGGCTTAAGCATATAATAGATTCCACGCTTAGAGAAGGAGAGCAAGCACCTAGAGTCTACTTCAAGCCGGAGGAAAAATGTACTCTAGCCAGGATGATCTATGAAACAGTGGGGGAAAAGCTTTACATGGAGATTGGTTCCCCTTACAGTCCCAAGTATAGAGCTGGCGTTGAAAGCGTTGTAAAGTATTTTAAAGAGCTTGGATATGATGATGCGAAGCTTATCGGGCACTGTAGATGCCTAAGAGAAGATGTTGATGTTGCTTGGAAATGCGGAACCTGGGGGGTAACAGTCTTCCTCTCACCTACGGAAAAACACCTCTTATACAAACTCAACGGTATGAGCTATGAGAAGGCTTTAGCTACTGTAAGAGATGTAGTATCTTATGCTAAGGATAATATCGGTTTTGAATGCGTCATATACACTATGGAAGACGCTACGAGTCTACCAGTTGAGAAAATCATAGAGGTTGGAAAGGTGGCTGAAGAAGCTGGAGCTGACATGTTGAAGATACCAGATACTAAAGGTCAAGCTGAACCTCTACAATTCAGAGAAATTATAGCTAGAACGGCGGAGGAGATTAGTATTCCACTAGATGTCCATTGTCATAACGACAGAGGGCTCGCAGTTATAAATAGTATAATGGGTTTGCTTGGTGGGGCTAGAAGCTTCGATGTGTCTGTCATGGGAATCGGAGAGCGGTGTGGAATAGCAGACCTAGCAACATCAGCTGAAAACCTTGAATCCCTTTACGGTGTAAAGACCGGTATAGACTTTAGAAGAATTCCTCAACTCTACAACTATCTATCTGCCATATCCGGTATACCTATTCCCCCTTTCCATCCCATTGTTGGGGTTTTTGCTAGGACTCATAAAGCTGGTACTCATCAGAAAGCAGTTTTGAAGTGCCCTGAAACCTACGAAACGATAGACTTCTCTAAATACGGTCTTGAGAGACTTTACGAATTTGGAGCTATGCAGTCTAAAGAGCTTATAGAAGTTCTTCTAGATGAGTATGATATAAATCAGAGCGTTAAGTCTAAGATCGTAGATAGAATACGATCAGTATCCATGGAGAAAGGTAGAGATTTAAGGCTTCCAGAGGTATGGAGTATAATTCAAGAGGAAACCGGAAAACCTGTTAAAACGAAGCCAGGCTTTACCGGAAGCATAGGAGATGCCGTTATATTTCTCAAAGTCAAACCTGGACATAATGAACAGGACATAGTGGAAAACATTAGGAAGCTTCTCGTTAAGTATAATACGCCTTTTAGAATTAGAGAGATTACGGGATACTGGGATTATCTTATCGATATTAAAGACGTACCCAATACAAGCCTCTTAGATAGTATAACTCAAAATATTAGAAGCTTAAGTTCAGGAATAGAAGAAACAAGTACATCAATAGTCTTCGACGAATTCAGGTAAACCTAATTTTTACTTTAAGCATCTTTTTCTTAGTGTCTGTTTTGAAGAATCTGCTTCCTCAAGTTAAAAGAAGAAGAGTCTTCATAGAGGGTTTTTATAACGTAGAGGTCGATAGGCCTCTTATTGAAAGATTCTTCAATGAATTGGCTGAAACACTATCAATGGTTCCGATAACTGAACCTATTATTTTCAGCCCAGACTTTCGAAATCATCCAATTCACAAGGGATTAGCAGGTTACATGGGCTGGGTTGAATCTGGGGTTTCTTTGTACACTTGGCGAGAGTTTAAGTTCTTCACAGTAGATATTTACACATGTAAGGATTTCGATTTGGATAGAGCTTTAAAAGTAATCGATAAATTTTTAATTCCCTCCGTTATCGTATACGAGGAATTCCGTTACGATGGTTGATGATCTTTCAGCGCTTCTAAACACAAGTCAACGTATTTTTCAGCTGGGTTTACTCCCGTAGCATTCCTAGTGTTCATTGCGTAATCAAACCTTGAATTGGCTTCATGGATCTTAAGGCCGCTACTTTCAAGTAAACTTGAAATGACTTTTTTAAGCTTTATGTAGGAATCATCCATTTTAAACTTCTGAAACATAAGCTCCATTTCATTCTTCCACTCACCATAGCGTTTAAACTTGTTTTCATCTACAAACTCCCTAATTTTATCGTAAATTTTTACACATTCACCAGCAAGCTTATACAAAATGCTGTAGTCTACATCTATATTCTCTATTTGAGGCATAGCATCTAAAGCAATTATACCATACTCCTCCTCTTGCATTATGATCTCTGCGGCTTTTAAAACTTCATTTACGTGCTCTGGGTAATTTTCCAATTCAACACCTACTGGTAGTCCTCCAAGGTGAGTATTTGTTCTAAACTCTTCAGGTCTTCTAGAAACTCTAGCTATGCAACACAGTATACCTGTTCTCCATTTATCCTTGTAGGCGATTATTCTAAGGTCAAAACCGGGTTTTTCAACATACTCCTGCAGGAAAACACCTTCTGGATTTATTTCGCTTGGCTTAGAGTTCTCTCTGAGAACTTCAATTAAACGCTCTCTACAATCGATTTTAATTATGCCTCTACCCCAGCTTCCATGCGTAGGCTTAAATACAACTGGGTATTTTAGTTTAACCTCCGCCTCTTCAACAATTTCATCTATCCAGTTGCTTAAACCATGTAAATCCCTTGGAAACGGCTTAAACAGGCCCTTGGGGACTTTAATACCGAATTTATCAAGTGTTTCAACGGTTTTAATCTTATTGGAACATAATTCTTCAACTCTATACGAGTTTATAATTGTTTTATTGAAGCTTGTAATTCTCCTAGCCGCTTCTAAAGCTCTATTCTTGCTTTCACAACGATTTATCGCGACATAAACGTCTATTAAATCCATCTCTGAAAGCATTGAAGGGTCTTTAGTGAAGATCTTTTTAAAAGTTAACCCCCTTCTATTGGCCGTTAATAACAGCTCAGCTTCGTCTATGGTTAATCTATCGTAGAGTAGTGCAGCGTAGCCCATCTTAATCTACCTAAATACTTATGAAGCTTAAAAATCTACCTAAGAAAGGTTGAAAGGGTTGAGGTGCTGATTTTTGAAGGTCATACCTGTCCTAGATGTTAAAAACGGTTTAACCGTTTGGGCTAAAATGAGTTTTAGGGACTTGTACAAGCCCATTAGAAGCAACTTATACCCATTTTCAAGTCCACTAGCCGCTGTTAAAAAGCTATCATTCTTAGGGTTTAAAACAGTTTACGTGGCTGATCTAGATGCCATAATTTACGGTTTTATAAACACGGAGCTGTATAAATCTCTATCTTCAGAAGTGAAATTGATGGTAGATCCGGGGATTAAAAGTCTTGAAGAGGCCTCAAAGGTAATTGATGTCGGAGTTGGGAAGCTTATAGTGGCTACGGAAACGCTTCCAAGGTTAGAAATTGCCAAGTCGATTTTAGAAGTCTATGGATGTGAACGGGTGGTTTTAAGTTTAGACCTTAAGAACCGTGAGATTCTATCTAAGATTCCAGAATTTAAGGGTCTCACCCCTAAAGAATGCCTCGAGGAGTTTGTGAAACTTGGCTTTGAAGAAGCGATCGTCGTTGATTTGGCCAGAGTCGGCTCTTATAGTGGGCTTGATTTGGAGCTCATAAGGGAGCTGAAAACCATACCTATTAAACTAATAGTCGGCGGGGGTGTTCGAAACTTAAACGACTTGATAGTGTTGAGGGAGATGGGGGTTGAAGCCGTTCTAGTGGCTTCTGCCCTTCATCAATCCGAGTTGACAATACCTGAGCTTAAAGATGCTGGCCTTCTCTAGGAGGTTGCTATTTTGCGAGTTTTACTCATTGAAGCAATATTATCTGGTTTATTCAGAAATGTAAATTCGAGTATTCTATCCGAAGGACTTGCAATGGTTCTGTCTTTGATTCATGACTTATCCAATGCTAGCCATAGTGTTTCTACAGTCGTCTGTAGAGATTTCTTAAAATTGTCTAGATTTCTAAAACCTTCCACCGTTAGAAAAATAAGCGACGTGAGCTTCCTCGAGCTCAGAAAGCTTGCTCAACTTCACGATTTAACGTATATAGTGGCTCCTGAATATAATGGGTTGTTAGCTCATGTCCTCGAGGAACTTGATGGTTTTCACGTATGCTCAGACCATGAAACCGTTAAAAGGGTTTCCGATAAAGCGGCAGTCATGTCAGAGCTTTCTAGAATAGGCCTTAAAACCCCTGAAACGTTGATGCATATTCCTGGAGATACAATAGACTTAGACCCCCTTAAACCGCCCCTCTTAGTCAAACCTAGAACTGGCACTGGATGTGAAGGTTTAAAAGTTTTCAAGTCTTCCGTAGAACTTAAACGTTTCCTTCTGAAGAATAAAGAGCGGGAATTTTTAATACAGAGGTTTGTTAAAGGGGTTCCCGCAAGCATTTCTCTGTTGACAGATGGTTTGAAAGCTCTACCCATTAGTTTAAACCGCCAGTTTATATCAATCAGTAGAAGTATGTACTTAGGCGGTTATACCCCTATGCACCATAGGCTTTTAAAAGATGCTTTCGAAGCAGCTATTAAAGCAGTTGAACTGTTTAAGGGTTTAAGGGGGTATGTTGGAGTAGACGTAGTGCTATCCAAAGATGGGGTATATGTTATAGAAATTAACCCGAGGTTAACCGTATCTTACGTTGGACTAAGTAGGTCGTTGTCGGAAAACCTCTCAAATTTCATCATTGAAACGGGTCTCGGTAAGGCTTGCAGATTCAAGCCTACTTTTAAAGCAGTCTGCTATTTCAAGAAAACCTTGTTTGAAGGCTTTACATATAAATCTCTCAAAGGATCACCCCTTTTAAATACTATGGCTTCTCCCCCCATTCACATCGAAAGTACTGTTAAAGCGTATGGATTTATAGCAACAGTATCTTACAACTTTACGAGTGCTAAAGCCATGTACTTCAAAATTTTGGAAGAAGTCAGACGTGAAACGGGGTGTAAAATATCATGGTGAGGGTCTTAGGATTAGATGTGGGCGGTGCCAATTTAAAGTTAACAGTTATGGATTGTGTAGACGGGGTAATATCGCACGCTGAAACGCTTGTAGAGTACTTTCCAATATGGCGGAGGGGGCGTGAAAATCTCGCATTAGCGATAAGAAGTCTCATTAAAAAATCTGGATTCTCCAATCCAGATTTAGCAGCTGTAACTATGACCGCTGAACTTTCAGACGTCTACTTCTCAAAGACCGAGGGTGTCCGTCATATAGTGGAGTCCACTAAACTCGCATTGCAGAACATCGAGCTTAGATTTTTAAACGTTTATGGTGAGCTTTTAAGTACGGAAGAGGTTAAATCAAAGCCTTTGGAGGTGGCAGCCGCAAACTGGTACGCATCGGGGTGGCTTGTTTCAAAGCTTTCAAAAGACTGCCTCCTAGTGGATACTGGTAGCACGTCGACATCGTTGGTTCCCGTGTTAAACGGTAAAGTTGCTGCTAGCGGATTTAGCGATTTAGAGAAGCTTATGAACGGTGAACTAGTATATACTGGTGCTTTGAGGACAAACGTCGCTGCAATAACACCATATGTACCAGTCAGAGGCGTTTTAACACCAGTATCCTCAGAATTCTTCGCACAATCTGGGGACGTTCATCTAATACTCGGACATATACGTCCTGAGGATTATACTGTGGATACGCCAGATGGTAGAGGGGTATCTACGCTTGAAGCAGCAGCTAGATTAGCGAGAGTCGTATGTGCAGATCTAGATATCCTATCTATGGAAGAAATAAACTCCATAGCCTCCTATGTCTACAAAGCACAGTTACTTCAAATAGCTGAAGCGTTAACCAGGCTATCTAAGAATTTGAATTTAGATTTGAAGGATAAACCTGCTTACACGGCAGGACTCGGCGCAGAGTTTCTAGCTAAAAAAGCCTTAACGGTATTCGGTTTTAGAGACGTTAAATCTCTATCTCAATTCATCGGTTTAAATGCCGCCAAAGCCTTACCGTCTTATGCTTTAGCCCTCATGGTCGTAGAGTATCTAGAGGGGAGGGAACCTGAAAATTGGAAGCTGTTGTGAAGATAGGTGGCAGTATATATTCAAATCCTGCTGCACTTAAAAAGCTGTGTTTTGAAATTGGAAAGCTATCTTCAAACTACAGGTTGGTTGTTATACCAGGTGGAGCTGTCTTCGCCGATGAAGTGAGGCTTTGTTATAGGATTTTCCATGTTTCTGAAGAAGCTGCACATAAAATGGCGATATTAGCTATGTCTCAATACGGCCTACTAATAGCGGATTTAACGCCAAACTCTAGACCAGTTTACACGATTAAGGAGTGTTTGGAAGGCGTTTCCAAGGGATTTATTCCAGTCCTTCTCCCTCACAGACTGCTGGAGGAGAACGACCCATTCCCACCATCTTGGGACGTTACTTCAGATAGTATATCTGCTTACGTGGCCCATCTA